>DASXPS010000147.1 GCA_036493475.1 Sporichthyaceae bacterium
AATGTCGCGTTCCCACGTCGCCTCACCCGCGGCGATCCAGGGCTACTCCCCGGCGGACCTGAAAGCCGCTTACGCGATTCCGACCGAGCTCGGCGCCGGGGCGACGGTGGCCATTGTGGATGCCTTCGACAACCCGAACGCCGAGGCCGATCTGGCCGTCTACCGAAACACGTGGGGGCTGCCACCGTGCGGCAGCGGCGACGGATGCTTCCGCAAGGTGAACCAGGACGGGGACACCGGGTCGCTGCCGTCGACCGATTCGGGATGGGCCAGCGAGATCTCCCTGGACCTGCAGATGGTGTCCGCGGCGTGCCCCCGGTGCAAGATCCTGCTCGTCGAGGCCGACGACACCGACTACGACAATCTGGGCGCCGCGGAGAACTACGCGGCCACGCAGGGCGTGGCCGCCATCTCCAACAGCTACGGCGGCACCGAATTCCCCGACGGTGTCAGCCAAGCGAGGCGGTACTTCGACCATCCGGGCATCGCCGTTCTCGCCGCGTCCGGCGACGACGGCTTCCGGGTGGAGTTCCCGGCGGCGGCGCCGGGAGTCATCGCGGTCGGTGGCACTCGCCTGGATCGGGCGGCGAACGGCCGCGGCTGGACCGAATCCGCGTGGATCGACGCGGGCAGCGGATGCTCGCCGTTTCGGCCCAAGCCCGCCTGGCAGCATGACCCCGGTTGTCACAGTCGGACCGTGACCGACGTAGCGGCCGTGGCGGACCCCAACACCGGCCCCGCCGTGTATGACTCGTTCAGCGGCGGGTGGACGGTCATCGCCGGCACCAGTGCCTCGACGCCGATCCTCGCCGGGATGTACGCCCTCGCCGGCAACCCATACCCCAGCGCTCAGCCCCTTTACGACACCGCCAACGCAGCGGGCCTCAATGACGTGACGACGGGTCAGACCGACGACTGCGACACCGCGTACCTGTGCCAAGCCATGCCCGGGTACGACGGCCCCACCGGCATGGGCACCCCCAACGGTCTCCTCGCCCTCGGCGGCGCGTGACCCACCGGGCCCGCGCATCGACGAGTGCCCGTCACTGCTGTCGTCCCACACCGCCCGCCGCGCCGTTGACCCCGAGCAGATGGCGGACCAGGGCGTCGGTGCGGTCGTAGTCGCCCTCCCCGAAGTGGGTGGCGCGGATGTGGCCCTGCTGATCGATCAGATATTGCGCCGGCCAGTACTGGTTGTGGAACTGACCCCACGTGGTGTCGTCCGGGTCCAGCGCCACCGGGTATCGCACGCCGAGACGTTTGATGGCGTCGGCGACGTTGCCGGGGTCGGCCTCGTACTTGAACTCCGGGGTGTGCACGCCGACCACCACCAGGCCCCGGGCGTGGTAGCGGTCCCACAGTGCCTTGACGTGCGGCAGCGCGCGCAGGCAGTTGATGCAGGAGTAGGTCCAGAAGTCGACCAGCACCACCTTGCCGCGCAGCGCGGCCATCGTCAGCGGTTGCCCGTCGGCGGTGTTGTACCAGCGGGAGATCCCACCGAACTCCGGCGCCGGGCCGAAGTCGCGGATGACGTCGGTCTGCGGGTAGCCGTTGTGTCGTAGCTCGTCCGGGTCGAACCGCACGAGGTGGTCGCTGTCGGCGTCGGTGAGGCCCGCCTCCCCCGCCGCCGACCGGGCCGCCGCGGCTTGATCGGCGACCAACGCTGCGGACCGGCCACCGCCACCCCGGCTGTTCGAGGCGACGTGCTGCTGCAGCCCGGCGAACGGGGTGGCCGACCACGCGGTGTGGGTGGAGACCCAGGCGTTGAGCCGGGTGTCGGACTTGGTGCCGATGAGCACGCCGGTGATCAGCAGGACGACGCCCATTGCCGGCAGCACCAGGCTGCCGCCACGCGAGGCCTGCATCAGTCGGCGGCTCACCCCGGCACCACCGAGCACGATTGCGGCCAGCGGCAGGCTCATGCCCAGCACGTAGGCGAGGGTGATCTGCACCCGCTCGCCGAAGTCGGTGCCGGTGGCCGTGGCGGCGGTCACCGAGGCGAACAGCGGGCCGGCGCAGGGCGACCACACCAGGCCCAACCCGCTGCCCAGCAGCACCCCCCCGGCGAACCCGGTCCGCCCGGCACCGTCGCGCGGACCGCGCGCCACCACCGACTGCATTCGGGTCGTGAAGCGTTGCTCGAGTGGCGGGATCAGCAGCACCACCGCGAACCCGACCAGGATCACCACCGCGATCCAGCGCAGCGTGTTGGCCGGCAAACCCAACGCGGAGATGGCCTCGCCCAGGGCGAGCACCGAGAGCCCGAACGTGGCGACGATCCCGGCCACGATGCCCCACGACCGGGACCGCCGGCCGCCGGTTGCGGCCGCGAGGATCGCGGGCAACAACGGCAGCACGCACGGAGTGAGCACCGATGCCGCGCCCACCAGCAGGGAGACCAGCAACAGCACGACCATCGACACCAGCCCTGCAGCGACGAATCGGGTGGATTCCCGTTATCGATCCTGCGTCGGGATCCGCGCCCGACCTAGACCTGCAGCCCGGTCGTAACGTCTTCGTAAGTGGGGCCGAGTGCCCCCGGACCCCATCTGATAGTACGTCAGCTGCGGGCGGGCAACGCCGCCCGCGCCCGCGCCTCGCGCACCGCGCGCAGCAGCGAGTCCAGGTCGTAGGCCCCGGTGTGCCGGACGCCGTTGACGAAGAACGTCGGGGTGCCGGCCACGTCGGACTCATCCGCACTGTCCACGTCCGCGGCCACCCGGTCGGCCCACTTGTGCTCGCGCAATTCCGTCACCACGCGTTCGCCGTCCAGGCCGAGGTCATCGGCGTAGCGCCGCAGGTCTTTCGGCGTCAGCGCATCCTGGTGCGTCAACAGCACCCGGTGCATCTCCCAGAACGCGCCCTGCGCGCCGGCCGCCTCGGCCGCTTCGGCGGCCAGCCGCGCCCGCGGGTGCACGTCGTCCAGCGGCAGGTGCCGCCACACGTAGCGCAGGTCGCCGATCTCGGCGAGCAGCTCGCGCACCGACTCCTCGGCCAGCCCGCAGTAGGGGCACTCGAAGTCGCCGTACTCGAGCAGGGTCACCGGGGCGTCGGCCGGCCCGCGGATGTGGTCGCGGCCGTCGTCCACCGGGTCGGCCAGGTCGAGGATCATGGTTGAGCCGCCGAACAGCCAGCGAATCCGCGTGTACTTCGGCAGCCGGCTCACCAGCACGAACCACATCCAGGTGAGCGCGGAGGAGAACACCGCGGAGCACAGGATGCCGAACTTGGCCCGGTCCAGGTCGGTGCTGTGAAAGGCCAACGAGGCGATCAGCAGCGAGACGGTGAACCCGACCCCGGTGATCGCGCCGCCGCCGCCGACCGCGCCCCAGCCGACCGGCGGACGCAGCCGACCGCGGGTCAGCTTGGTGACCAGTGCGCAGGTCGCGGTCACCCCGACCGGCTTGCCGACCAGGTACCCGAGCAGGATGCCCAGGGTGATCGGGGACCGGAACGAGTCGGCGATGAAGCCCATGTCGAGGTGGACGCCGGCGTTGGCCAGCGCGAACAGCGGCACCAGCACGTAGGACGTCCACGGGTGGTAGAGCTGCTGCAGCCGGTCGTTGGGGGAGACCGAGGCGTTCAACGCCACCGACGCCTCGCGCAGCAGCTGCGGGGTGGGTTGCTCGCGGAAGCCGCGGAAGCTCTCGGTGGCCAGCTCCAGGTCGGTGCGTGAGGCCGGGGCGGCGTAGACCAGCAGCCCCGCGGCCAGCCCCACCACCAGCGGGTCGACGCCGGATTTGAGCATCGCCACCCAGGACGCCACGCCGAGGGCGAACACCAACAGCCCCAGCCGCAGCCGGGCGAGGGCCAGCAGCACGATCCCGGCGAAGAACCCCACGGAGATCCAGAACTTCTCCCACTGCACCTCGCCGGCGTAGACGGTGGCGATGACCAACAGTGCGAGCAGGTCGTCGACCACCACCACGGTGAGGATGAACCCGCGCAGCCGGTCCGGCACCCGCTTGCCGACCAGCGCCAGCACGCCGAGGGCGAACGCGGTGTCCGTGGACATCGCCGTGCCCCAGCCGTGCGAGCCCGCCTTTCCCGCGTTGAACGCCAGGTAGATCCCGACCGCGCCGAGCATGCCGCCGCAGCCGGCCAGCACCGGCAGCACCACCCGGTTGCGCTCCCGGAACTCGCCGAGGTCGAACTCGCGGCGCGCCTCCAGGCCGATGACCAGGAAGAAGAAGGTCATCACCCCGGAGTTGACCCAGTCCCGCAGCTCCATCGCCACGCCGTAGTCGCTGATCCGGATGGACAGCGTCGAATGCCAAACCCGCAGGTAGGAGCCGTCGTCGACGTTCACCCAGAGCAGCGCGGCGACCGCGGCGGCGAACAGCACTACCGCCGAACTGGTCTCGGTGCCCAGGAAGCGGCGCAGCGCGGTGTCCGCCCGCGTCCGCATGGTGCGGCCCGCGGCGGCCAGGGCGTCACTCATCGGCGGCGAACTTTCGCTCATTCATGATCTGGCGGAGTTCTCTCATACGTGGGGCGTCACTTTCGGCGGCCGAAAGGGCCCGGCGATGACGCCTCGCGTATGAAAGTGCCCGCTGCGCTCATGAATGAGCGGAGGGAGGGGGGGTCGACGGGCATGGCGCACAGCATTCCGGACGCGTCCGCTGACAGCGGAATCCGGTCGGAATGAAGCCGGGTTGAGTCGTGTTGACGCAAGTCTTGAACGGCTCAATTAAGGGGTCCCATGAGCGAGATGACGCTGCCGCTGTTGCCGCTGGACGGCCTGGTCGTGCTGCCCGGCATGGTGCTGCCGCTGGCCCTGAGCGACGCCGAGACCCGCGCCGCCGTCGAGGCGGCGCAGGCCTCCGCCCCGGAGGCCCAGGCCAGGGTGCTGCTCGTTCCCCGGCTGAACGGCAAGTACACGACGGTCGGCACGGTCGCGGTGATCGAGCAGGTCGGCCGGATGCGCGGCGGGGAGCACGTCGCGGTGGTCCGCGGCACCGGGCGGGTGCGCATCGGCACCGGGACCTCCGGGCCGGGCGCGGCGCTGTGGGTCGAGGTCACCGAACTGCCGGAGGTCGTCGAGGAGTCGGCGACCGTGCTGGCGCGGGAGTACAAGGCGCTGGCCACCTCGATCCTGCAGCAGCGCGGCGCCTGGCAATTCGTGGACGCGCTGCCCGGGGTGGACGACCCGTCCGCGCTGGCCGACGTGGCCGGCTACGCCCCCTACCTGACGCGGGATCAGAAGATCGTGCTGCTGGAGACGACCGACGTCGCCGAGCGGTTGACCAAGCTGGTCGCGTGGAGCCGGGAGCACCTGACCGAGCTCGACGTCGCGGAGAGCATCCGCAAGGACGTCGCGGAGGGCATGGAGAAGCAGCAGCGCGAGTTCTTGCTGCGCCAGCAGCTGGCCGCGATCCGCAAGGAGCTGGCCGAGCTGTCCGGCGCCCCGGCGACCGAGGAGCAGGACTACCGCGCCAGGGTCGAGGCCGCGGCGCTGCCGGAGAAGGTGCGTGAGGCCGCGTTGGCCGAGGTGGACAAGCTGGAGCGCACCTCCGAACAATCCCCCGAGGTCGGCTGGATCCGGACATGGCTGGACACGATCCTCGACCTGCCGTGGGGGGAGCACACCGACGACGCCTACGACATGGCGGGCGCGCGGGCGGTGCTCGACGCGGACCACGCCGGGCTGGACGACGTGAAGGACCGCGTCGTGGAATATCTGGCGGTGCGCAAGCGGCGCGCCGACCGGGGGCTCGGCGTGGTCGGCGGACGGCGGTCCGGTGCCGTGCTGGCGCTGGTCGGCCCGCCCGGTGTGGGCAAGACGTCGCTGGGTGAGTCGGTGGCCCGGGCCATGGGACGCAAGTTCGTCCGGGTGGCGCTGGGTGGGGTGCGGGACGAGGCCGAGATCCGTGGCCACCGCAAGACCTACGTCGGCGCCATGGCGGGCCGCATCGCCCGGGCGATCAAAGAGGCCGGGTCGATGAACCCGGTCATGCTGCTCGACGAGGTGGACAAGCTCGGCGCGGACTACCGCGGCGATCCGACCGCGGCGCTGTTGGAGGTGCTGGACCCGGCGCAGAACCACACCTTCCGGGACCACTACCTGGAGGTCGAGCTCGACCTGTCCGACGTGCTGTTCCTGGCCACGGCCAACACCTTGGAGTCCATCCCCGGTCCGCTGCTGGACCGGATGGAGCTGATCCGGCTGGACGGCTACACCGAGGAGGAGAAGGTCGTCATCGCCCGCGATCACCTGATGCTACGTCAGATCGAGCGGGCGGGTCTGACGGCGGACGAGGTGTCCATCACCGACGAGGCGTTGCGTCGATTGGCCGCGGAGTACACCCGCGAGGCCGGGGTGCGGGACCTGGAGCGGTCCATCGCCCGGGTGCTGCGCAAGGTCGCGGCCCGGCCGCAGGACGCCGAGCCGGTCACCGTCGATCCGGACAACCTGGCGACCTACGTCGGACGGCCGCGGCACCTGCCCGAGTCGGCCGAACGCACCGCCCTACCGGGCGTGGCGACCGGCCTGGCGGTCACCGGCGCGGGCGGCGACGTGCTGTTCATCGAAGCGTCGCTGGCCGAGGCGGAAACCGGCACGACCGGGGTCACCATCACCGGTCAGCTCGGTGAGGTGATGAAGGAGTCCGCGCAGATCGCGCTGTCCTTCCTGCGCTCCAACGGCGCGGCGCTGGGCGTGCCCACCGCGCAGCTGCACGACCGCAGCGTGCACCTGCACGTGCCCGCGGGTGCGGTGCCGAAGGACGGCCCGAGCGCCGGCATCACCATGACCACGGCGCTGGCCTCGTTGCTGTCCGGCCGTCCGGTGCGCTCCGACGTCGCGATGACCGGTGAGGTGTCGCTGACCGGGCGGGTGCTGCCGATCGGTGGCGTCAAGCAGAAGCTGCTCGCCGCGCACCGGGCCGGTATCACCACGGTGCTGATCCCGGCGCGCAACGAGCCGGACCTGGACGACGTGCCGGAGGCGGTGCGGGAGAAGCTGACCATTCACCCGGTCAGCGACGTCCGTGACGTGCTGCGCCTGGCGCTGACCGAGGTGGACGCTGCCGCCCTGGCCGCCTGACCCGCAGGCGTCCGCTCAACAGTGAGCTATAGCTCACGGTGGAGCGGACGCCCGGCGGACGTGGGCGGTGCCGGGGATTACTGGAGGTACTGCTCGACCTCGGGGATGGGGCGGGCATGCGCTTCGGCCGGGTCCTTGCCGAATTCGCGCAGGGCCTGACGCTGCCGGAGCAGGTCCCAGCACTGGTCGAGCTGCTGCTCGACCCGGGCCCGGTGGGCCTGCCGCTCCGCGCTGGTCTCGGTGTCGACGGCCAGCGCCTTCTCCTCGCTCACCAGCGCAGCGACCTTGGCCAGAATGTCCTCATCCATACCGGGAGTATGCCTGCACAGCGCCGGGGCGCACGGACTAGCCTGCCGCGGTATGGCACATATGGCAGTGGACCTGGTCATCGACGTGGTGAACAGCCCCGGAGCCCTGGCCCGGGTGGCGGCCGCGATCAGTGATGCGGGGGTGAACATCGCGGCGGCGACCTGCGTGGGCAAGCACGAGCAGGCGGAGATGCACATCCTCGTGCCGCATGCCGAGGCGGCGAAGCACGCGCTGTCCATCTCCGGGCTCACAGTCAGTCACGAGCACCACGTGGTGGTGGTCGACGTGGTCGACCGACCCGGCGTGCTCGCGGACCTGGCCCGCAAGATTGCCGAGGCCGGCGTCAACCTGGAAGTGGTGTACGTGGCCACCCGGGACCGCGTGGTGTTCGGCTCGCCCGACCTGGCCGCGCTGAAAAAGGTCCTGGGCGTCCCGGAGTTGTGAACCACCACGCGATTCCCTGGCCCGACCTGAGCGGCCGGCCGCATGCGCACGTGGTGGAGCGCGACATGGTCGCCTCGGCGCCGGCCATCTACCGAGCCTGGACCGTGCACTGCGACCGCTGGTTGTCGCTGCCCGGCCGGGCGCTGATGCGGGCCGAGGTCGGGGAGCCGTTCTACTTCGAGACCGAGTTCAACAACCGGCGCTACCCGCACTACGGCCGGTTCCTGGTGCTGGAGCCGGACCGGCGCATCGTGCTGACCTGGGTGACCGGGCCGAACGGCACCGGGGGCGTGGAGACGGTATTGAGCATCGAGCTCACCCCGGCCCACTCGGGCACCCACGTGCGCCTGGCGCATGCCGGCTTCCTCACCGAGGCCGCCAGCCGGGAGCATGAGCACGCCTGGCACGTGGTGTTGCGCAATCTGGATGCCGTACTGGTCGACGAGCCGATCGAGGAGGAACTGTGAAGCCGGAAGCCGTCGCCTTCGACGTGATGGAGACGCTGATCTCGCTGGAGCCGCTGGGTGAGCGGTTGACCGACGTCGGGTTGCCCGCCAACGCCGTGCATGCGTGGTTCCCGCGCACCTTGTTGTACGGGCTGGGGTTGTCCGTGGTCGGGGACTACATCCCGTTCCCGGTCGCCGCGGCGGAGTCGCTGCGCGCGGTCAGCCGGCACACGCTGAGCGATGACCAGGTCGCCCACGTACTGGCCGGCGTCAAGGAGTTGCCCGCGCACCCGGACGTGGCGGCGTGCATGAAGACGTTGGCCTCCGGTGGCGTACGGATGATCTGCCTGACCAACGGGTCCGCGGAGATCACCGGCAATTTCCTGGACCGCAACGGGCTGAGCGACTACATCGAGTCGGTGGCGACCACCGCCGAGGTGGGTACCTGGAAGCCGCCCGCGGCGGTGTATCACCACGGCTGCGCCCGGCTCGGTCTGATGCCCCATCAGGTGGCGTTGGTGGCGGTGCACGCCTGGGACTGTCACGGAGCGAAGAAAGCCGGGCTGATGGCCGGCTGGGCGGCGCGCGCCGAGGGCAAGTACGGGGAGATCTTCACCCCGGCCGACGTCATGGGCGAGGACCTGGTCGAGGTGGCCGAGGGCCTGGTGGCGCTCTGACGCGGCCGTGAGTGCCGAGGGGCGCCCGGATGCCAAGGGCGCGGCCCGTTTTCTCGGTCCGGGTCGACCCCCGATGCCCGTCACCCGGGCGCCCGTGGTGCGCCCGACCGCGGACGGCAAACGTGACGTGGTCGGGCGGGACTTGGAGTCACGAAAGCCGCGATTCGGTTCCATGGGACGTCGCGGGCGAAATGGCGTGTAACCCCCCGAACCCGCCCAAACCGCCCGCGCCGACTTTGCGCAGCGACCGGGGGTTACGGGGTGAGGGGGCGGCGGCCGGGGAAGCCGAGGTCGCTGCGGTGGTACCAGGCGAGTTCGCGGTCGCCCTCCAACCAGCAGAACATCACCTCGACGCCGTCGAACTCGCCGGGAAAGTCGATCAACAACGGCGCGACGCCCTTCAGGTGCGCACCGGTCTGCTGCACCTCGGTCAACAACTCGTCCAGCCGGGCCTGGGCGGCCTTGAACTCCGCCAGGCCGCCGAGCTCACTGCGGGTGCCCGCGTTCTGCGCGGTGGCCAGTTCGGCGGCGTCGGCGCGCAACGTGACGATCTCGTCGAGCACCGGCAGCAGCCGCGCGAGTTCGGCCCGGGCCTCCTCCAGCGTGAACAACCCCATGCGCTCAGGTCTGCTCGGGTTGCGGCGGTTGGCAACCCGTCGAGCAGCACTTGCCGGGTTGCCGGCTGGTCAGTGGACGGCCACCGGCCACGCCGCGCTCCAACAGTCGTTGCACCAGTTCGGTCTTCTCCGGCAGCGGGTAGTTGCGCCAGATCTCCCGCTTCATCGCCTCCGGTGACCCGCCGCCGTGCAGCGAGATCACCGAGTACCAGCCGCCCTGATAGGACGCGGTCAGGTCCTCCACCAGGCGGGCGACCTCCAGCCGTTGCCGGCTCGGGATGTCGGCGCGGGCACCCAACACGGCGTCCAGTGCGGCCGCGGTCTCCGGGTTGTGGTCCTCGTCCGGGCCGGGCAGCGCCACGATCAGCCCGCCGGAGACGTAGTGCGCCAGGCGGTGCATGTCGTAGATGCCGTTGGCCAGCAGTAGCTTGCCGATGTTGGCGAACACCGGATCCGGCATGAAGATGCCCGACGGGTCCTCGACCGCATAGCTGGACGCGGCCACGCCGCACGCGTAGAAGCCCTCCACCAGGGTGATCAGTTCGACCATGGCGTCGCGGATGTGCGCATGCCGCTCGGTGTCCAGGCCGTTGGCCTCGGTCATCAGCACGCCGGCGCCGATGAGCAGATCGCCGAACCCGGCCCGGGCCCCGATGCAGGTGTGCCGGTGATGGGTGGCGTAGGAGGTGGTGAGCAGGCCGCCGACCTCGTGCTCGCCGGCCAGGAACACCCGCTCCCACGGCACGAACACGTCGTCGAAGATCACCACGCCGGTTGACTGGCCGTAGCGGTTGGAGAAGGTGGCCGCCCGCTCGCCGGGCCGCCCGGCCGGGCGGGCCACGATGGTTACCCCGTCGGCGTCGACGGGCACCGCGGCGCACACCGCGAAGTCGGCATCCTCGGCGGTCATGGTGCGACACGGCATGACCAGGAACTCGTGCACGTACGGGGCGCCGGTGACGATGGCCTTGGTGCCGCGCAGCACGATGCCGTCGCTGCGCCGGGAGCTGATGTGCACGTACACATCGGGATTGGCCTGCTTGCCGGGGCGCTGCGAGCGGTCGCCCTTGGCGTCGGTCATCGCCACGCCGAGGGTCAGGTCCTCGTCCTGGACCCGGGCCAGGTAGGAGGCGAAGCGTTGGCCGTACTCGGTGCCGTGCTCGGCGTCGGCGGCGAAGGTGGCCTGGGCCAGCGCGGCCAACGAGTCGTGGGTGAGGTAGCGCTGCGCGCACCCGGACTCCTGACAGACCAGCCGGACCGCCTCCAGCTTGGCCAACAGGTCCGCACCGTTGGTGTCCTGGTGCGTCATCCGGTTGACCGTGCGCCCATCGGGGGTGCGCGCGGTCATCACCTCGGCGTACTGCGCCTGGTGCGCCAGGTCGTAGGTGACGCCGATGGCGTTGATGCCGGGCAGCAGCGCCGGATCATCGGCCACCACGTCCACGGTGCGACCGTCGAGGAACACCCGCGGCTTGTATTCGCGCAGGGACTCCCGGTACTCCGCCGCGGTCATCAACATCAGCGCGCCTCCCGAGATGGTGGATGAAGTAATTTAACCCGCCGGCCGGGAGGAGACCGCAGTGGAACTCGAGCAGGACGTCGTCACCTACCACCTCGTCAACGGGGTCGCGTGGCTGACCATCAACCGCCCGCAGGCGCGCAACGCGCTGAATCAGGCAGTGCGCGACGGGTTGTACGCGGGCGTGCGGCGGTTCAACGAGGACACCGGGGCCAAGGTGCTGGTGCTCACCGGGGCCGGCGACCGGGCCTTCTGCGCGGGCGGTGACCTCAAGGAGATGGCCACCCTGCGGTTGAAGGTGCCGCCCGTCGATTTCCTCCCGCAGTTCGGTCGCAACATCGAGGTGCCCAAGCCGACCATCGCGGCAGTCAACGGCGTGGCCCTCGGCGGCGGTTTCCTGCTCGCCCAGCAATGCGACCTGGTGGTGGCCGCGGACACGGCGAGCTTCGCGATCAGCGAGGCCAAGGTGGGCCGCGGGTCGCCGTGGGCCGCACCGCTGCCGTGGCTGATCCCGCCGCGGATCGCCATGGAGATCGTGCTCACCGGCGATCCGCTGACCGCCGCGCGGGCGCTCGAGGTGGGTCTGGTGAATCGGGTGGTGCCGGCCGCGGAGTTGGTGGCCGCGACCCAGGCGCTGGGCGAGCGCATCGTGGCCAACGCTCCGCTGTCGGTGCTGGCCGGCAAGGCGACGGTGCGGCTGTGCGCCGAACACTCGCTGAGCGAGGCTTACGCGCAGGCCGAGAAGATCTGGGACCCGGTGTACCGCAGCGCGGACGCGCAGGAGGGCCCGGCCGCGTTCCGGGACAAGCGACCGCCGGTGTGGACCGGGAGGTGAGTGGTCGTCAGGCCGCTACCACCCCACGGCTCCGGGCCGGCTAAACGGTGAGGGTGAGCAGGTCGAGGCCGGGGAACTGGGCGAAGGCGGTGTCGATGGTGACCAGCCGGTGTCGGCCGGTGGCGGCGAACGCGGCCAGCCAGGCATCCGTCCACAGTTTGGGAGAGACGCTGTCCCGGGCGGCGTAGCTGCGCCAGCGGGCCTGCACCCCGGTGGGCTCACGGTCCTGCAGGGTGATCCGCTCGTCGGCGAAGAGCGCGTCGTGCACGGTCCAGGCCTCGGCATTGGTCAACGGCGGGTTCCCGTAGGCGCCCAGCACGGCCGGGTTGGTGAGCAACCGCAGGAACGCCTGCTGGGTGGTGCGGCAGAACACCACGGTGCCGGGCTCGGACAGCCCGTCGAGCCAGCCGACCGCGCCCGCGTGGTGGGTGTGGGCGGAGATGCTCAGGGCCAGCCACACATTGACGTCGCACAGGTAGGTGGTCACCGCTCGCCCGACGGGAGCGCGGTGGCCTCCTCGGCGGCCAGCAGGGCCGCGACCCGCTCAGGGGTGAGCTCATGGTCGGAATCCGCCGGATGGGCGGCGTGGATGAGTGGCAGCCGGACCCGGGCCGGCGCGGGTCCGGGCCCGCGGTCCTCGTCAAGGGCGCGGTGCAGCAGGTCGGCGACGAGGTCCTTGAGGCGGCGGTTGTCCTCGGCGGCCTTGATTTTGAGTCGGCGCACCAGGTCCGCGGGGAGGTCCATGGTCGTCTTCATCGAGCCAGCTTACCAGTAAACCATTTTCCCAGCTCACGCCGCTGAGGTATTCGCCAGGGAGGCCGCCGCGGTGGCGACGTCGCGGGGATAGGTGCGCAGACCGATCGCGGCCACGCCGCCGGCCACCGGCAGCAGCACCAGGAACAGCAGGAAGGTCGGGGCCAGTCCGTGGCCCTGCCCGGCGGTATAGGTGTTGGTGGCGGCGTCGCCGACGCTGACGTGCGAGCCGAACAGGTGGTCGGCGACCAACCCGAAGGCCAGCGGGGCGGCCGCCTCGCACAGCAACCGCAACGTGGTGCGCACCGCCTCGGACCGTCCCCACAGGTGCGGATGGATGATGTCCAACCGCGCCGCGTCCTGCGCCGGGCTGCCCGCCCCGAGCAGCACCGATCCGGCGCCGAGCAGCGGCACGGACAGCCACAGCGTGTGCAGCGCGAACCCCGCGCCGAGCAGCACCGGAAGAACGAACAGCAACACGGCGGGCACCAGGATGCGCGCGGTGAGCACCCCACGGGCGAGCAGGTTGTCGGTGAACCGGCCGCCGAAAAACGCGCCGGCCACCGCGCCGACCGCGATGACCAGCAACAGCGCCGACGCCGCGGCGCTGCCGATGCCGTAGTGGTGCTGGGCGAACAACACCACGAACGTGCGCACCCCGGCGAAGTAGAAATACGTCAGCGCGGACGCCGCGATGACCACCAGGTTGGTCCGCACCCGCAGCACGTAGCGCACCGCCCACCACAGCCCGGCCCGCTGCGGGTCGGTGTGCAGCACCTGCTCCGGGTAGGGCTCGACGCCGTGAGCGGCCACGGCCCCGGCGGCGCCGCGCCGCTTGGTCTGCACCCGCCCGGCCCGCCCGCGGGCCGGTTCGTCGAGCCGCCAGACGATCGCGGCCAGAGCCAGGCCGGGCAGCACCAGCCACGCGAACGCGGCCCGCCACCCGACCAGCCCGCCCAGCGCCCCGGACACCGCGAAACCCAACCCGGTGCCCGCGAACTCGCCGACCAGGATGAACCCGTAGATGCGCGCGCGCTGCCCGGCCGGGAACAGGTCGCCGGTGAGCGAGGCGACCGTCGGCCCGGCCGTCGCGCTGACCGCGCCCAGCGCCAGCCGGGACACCAGCAGCCAGCCGTAGGACGGGGCGAGCGCGCCGAACACCATGGCCACCGACCACAGCGCGATCGACCCGGCGAGCAAGCGGGTGCGGCACACCCGGTCGGTGAGCGCGCCGATGGGCAGCGTGGTCAACGCCCCGACCAGCGTGGTGGCCGCGGACAACAGGCCAATGCGGGTGTTGTCGATGTGGAACGAGCGCTGCAAATCCGACGCGGTGGCCGCAACGGTGCCCTTGTCGGCGCCGTCCAGGGCGAGGACCGCGGCGAGCACCAGGATCATCCGCAGCCGCGGCGAATCCCGGACCGCGCCGACGAGTCGGGTCAACGACCCGGCGGTCACCCGTCGACCCCGGCGATCCGGTCGCGTTCGGCTTGCGCGTCGGCCTGCCGACGTTGCGCGGCGCGCACGGCCTTGTCCGCCTCGCGCACCGCGGCGGCGCTGTCCTTGCGGGCGCGCTCGGCCTCGGCGGCCGCGGTGCGCGCGTCATCGAGCTCACCGCGCAGCTCCTCGACCCGCCGGCCCGCGGCCTGCGCCGCGGCGTCCGCGTCGGCGGCGACGGATTGCGCGTCGTCGCGGACGCTGCCGGCCTCGGCGAGCGCTCGCGCGGCCTCGACGAGGTCCTGCTCCGCGCGCCGCAGCCGGACGTCGTCCAGGCGCGCGACCTTCGCCGGCGACCGATTCGGTGGGGCGGCCTCCACGTCGCCGAACCCGCTGCGGAACAGGCCCTCGACCAGCCGCCCGGCGAGCAACGCCTCCGCGGCATGTTGGTCGACCAGCGCTGCGTGCAGGGTGTCCGCCAACCCACCGGCCGTGGAGTCACTGACCGCCTGTCCGGCCTGCTTGGCCAGCGCCCGGGCCTGACTCATCAGCGCACGCACCACCTCGTCGCGCTGCTTGGCCAGCGCGCGCAGCTCGTCCCCGGCCAGCGCCCGAGTTGCCTCCCGCATGCCCGCGCCGAGCTCGATCAGCGGCGCCAACTCATCGGCGTGCGCGCGGGCCAACTGGTTGGCCAGCCACGCCACCACATTCGGCTTGGCCAGCGCCTTGATCCGCCCGGCCAACTCCTTGTCGCCGGCCTGCCGGGCCTGCTTCTCGTACCCGGTCCGGGCCGCGGTGAAATCAGCGAGCGGCAGCCCGTACAGCTCGTCGGCGATCTCATCGAGGCTGGGCCCTGCGGCGGACATGGTTCAGTCTCCCGGGCGGGCCACCGCGGGTCGGCACGCGCCTCCGCTGACGCAACGTCAGGTGCTGGGCAGCAGCGCGACGCTGGGCAGCTCCCGGTAGGCGATCTCCCGCGCCTGCGCGGCGTCCAGACCCAGCGCGTGCAGCAACACCTCGGCGGTCTCCGACTCGGCCTGCGCACCCAAGCGTCCGTCCAGCACCGCCCGGGTGACCGCGATCGTGGCGCCCACCACGTAGGTCAGCGTGGTCACCGGCGAGGACATCGGGATGAACCGGCCCTGCTCGACGCCGGATTCCAGCAGCCGCCGGCCGAACGGCAGGATCCGCTGCTGGAACTGCACGTCCGCCTGGTCCAGGTTGACCATCAGCCGCGCCGTGGCCGGGTCCTCGGTGGCATTGCGCACGAACCAGCGGTGCGCCGCGCTGGCCGCCTCGGCCGGATCATCGAATCGGGCCACGTGCGCGATCAGTGTCCCGGCCAGGGTGGACATCAGGTCGAGGACGACGGCCTCGACCAGGTCCTCCTTGGAGCCGAAGTAGTTGTAGAACGAGCCGAAGCCGACGTCGGCGGCGTCGGTGACCTCACGCAGCCGTACGCCCTCGACGCCCTTCTCGGCGATGATCTGCGCGGCCGCCCGGGTCAGTTGGGCGCGGGTGCGTTGTTGTCGACGCTGTACCCGCCCGAGCTCACTCGACACGGCCGAAAGATACCGGCATCGACTCCACGACCACGGTCGCCAGGCTGGGCCGGACCACGGCGGGACCACGCGCGGCGATGGCCGGGAACCGGGCCAGCAGCTCCTCGAAGGCGATTCGTGCCTCGACCAACGCCACCGAGGCGCCGATGCATTTGTGCGGGCCCCAGGAGAAGGCCAGCGCCTCGCTGGGCAGCCGGGTGATGTCGAAGCGCAACGGGTCGGGAAACATCGCGGGGTCGAAGTTCGCCACGGTGAAGTTCATGACCACGGTGTCGCCGGCCTTGATGGCGTGCCCGCCGATCTCGGTGTCCGCGGTCGCGGTGCGGCGAATGTACCGGCCGGGGGTGATCACCCGCAGCATCTCCGCCACCGCCGGGCGGATCAGCCCCGGTTCCTCCAGGACGGCCTCCAGCGCGTCAGGGTGACGCAGCATCAGATCCAGGCCGGCGGCGATCAGGTTGCCGGTGGTCTCCAGTCCGGCCACCAGCAGCAGCCAGCACCACATCACCACCTCGTCGTCGGCCAGATCGCTGTGCACCAGCCGGGTGATCAGATCCTCGCGCGGGGCGCTGTGCCGGGCGGCCACCTCGGCGGCGAAGAACGCCACCATCTCCCCGAGCGCGGCGAAATCCGGGGTGGCGCCGGGCTCGAAGGACTCCAGCACGATGTTCGCCCAGTGCTCGAAATCGTGTTCCCGGTCGGTGCTGACGCCGAGCAGGCGGGTGGTGACCAGCAACGGCACCCGGGTGGCGAACGCCCGGACGAAATCCGTCTCGGTGCCCGGCGGGATGGCGTCCAGGATGCGGCCGATCTCGGTGCGCACCGCGGGTTCGAGCATCTCGGCGGCACCGGGCCGGAAGTGCTGGTTGATCGGACCACGCAGTCGGCGGTGGGTCACCGCGTCCACGCAGTTCGCCGGACGCAGTGCCACCGGCAGTTGCGCGATCATCCCGGCGGCCTGCCGTACCTCGAACGCCGCGGCGTTGAGGAACACCCCGAACTCGGTGGTGAACAGCTCGCCGTCCTGCCCGACCTCGCGGATCAGGTCGTGCCGGCAGACGTTCCAGAAGGACTGGGTGTGCTCGGCCTCGACCCAGTACACCGGGTCGGTGGCGTGGATCTGCAGGTAGGCGGGACGGTTCTGCTCGGTGTAGAAGCGCGGGTCGCTGGCATCCAGCGTGAGCTCGGGGGCGGCGACGGCCATCGGATCCTCCTGGAGTTGAGGAGGACTGTAGACCTGAACTGATCAAAGTATCAATAGTGATCAAGCGGTCAGTTCTAATATCAGGCGACGTCGGGGTAGAGCACGGCGACGCGGCCGGCCAGTCCGGCCTGCAGGTGCCGACCGGTGTCGTTCATGGAGAGTGGCACCGCACGTTTCGGCGGCCAGGGTCGGGTATGAAGCCGCACATGGCGGTACGGGATCGCATGCTGCACGCGGTCTTCTTCCACGACGATCCCGTCCAGTACCTGGAGGGGGTGGGGCGCTGGGTCGCCGAGGGCCTGGCCGCCGGGGAGCCGGTGCTGATCACGGCCGACGCCGCCGACAACGAAGCGATCCGCGGGGCGCTGGGCCCGGCCGCCTACGCGGTGCAGTTCGCGGACGCGGCCGTGGTGGGCGCGAATCCCGCCCGGACCATCGCGGCGGTCCGCGCGTTCGTCGCCGCGGGCGGGGGCCGTCGGGTGCGCGCGCTGGCCGCGCTGATGTGGCCGGGTCGGACCCCGGCGCAGCGCGGTGAGGTGATCGCGCACGAGGCCGTGGCCAATCTCGCCTTCGCCGACTGCCCGGTGAGCTTTCTGTGTCCGTACGACACGTCGGTGCTGCCCGCGGAAGTCCTGGCAGAGGCCCGACGGGTGCACCCGCACATGTGGACCGCGCACGGGCACGCGGACTGCCCGCAGTACGACATCGACGAGCTGTTGATCGGGGGCCATCCGCCGCCGCAGCGCGATCCGCTCGCCGAACCACTCGCCGTCATCGTCGACCTGGCCGGCTCGGCCCGGCTGCGGACCCGGGTGGGGGAGATCGCTGAGGACGCCGGGCTGTCCGCACGGCGCCGCGACGAGTTCGTGGTGGCGGTCAACGAAGTGGTGTCCAACGCGCTGGTCCACTCCCCGCATCCCGCCGTCGTCAGGCGGGGGCGCGACCGGGACGAGGGGTCGTTGGTGGTGGAGGTCGCCACGGCCGGGTGCATCACCGACCCGCTGGTCGGCCGGGAATTGCCCAGAGATGCCGGTGGTGGGCGGGGGCTGTGGATCGTCAACCAGCTGTGTGATCTGGTGGAGACCCGGTCCGGTCCGTGGGGGACGTTGACCCGGTTACATGTGCACCTGCCGTAGCTGATAGGGCATCGGGTGGCGGGTACAGGTGGCAGGCCACCGAACGACCCGGCGCCACCTCCACCAGTGGTGGGTCGAACGTGGGACACGGCGCGAAGGCATGCGGGCAGCGGGTGCGGAAGCGGCAACCGGACGGCGGCGCGAGCGGGCTCGGGGGTTCGCCGGGCAGCACCATCCGGCCGCGGGAGCGGGCCCGGACCGGATCCGCCTCCGGCACCGCGGCGACCAATGCCTGCGTGTACGGGTGCAGCGGTTCGCGGGTGATGTCCTCAGCGTCGGCGGTCTCCACGATCCGCCCGAGGTACATGACCGCGACTCGGTCACTGACGTGCTCCACGACGGCCAGATCGTGCCCGATGAACACGCTGGTCAGTCCGAACTCGGCGACCAACTCGGTGAACAGGTTGAGCACCTGGGCCTGCACGGACACATCGAGGGCGGCCACCGGTTCGTCGCAGACCAGCAGCTCGGGCCGGGCGGCCAACGCCCGGGCGATGCCCACGCGTTGGCGTTGTCCGCCGGACAGCTCGTGGGGGCGCCGGCCTGCGCCCCTGGGGTCCAACCCGACCAGCTCCAGCAACTCGGTGACGCGTTCGGTGCGCGCTCGTCCGCGCACCAGTCCGTGCACGGCCAGCGGTTCGGCGATGCTCGCGCCGATGGTGTGTCGTGGGTCCAGTGCGGCGTAGGGGTCCTGGAACACCACGGCGGTGCGTCGGCGCAGCGCGCGCAGCGCCCGCCGGGATGCGGTGCTGACGTCGGTGCCGTCGAACCGCACCCGCCCGGCGGTGGGTTCGATCAGGCGCAACGCGGCCAGGCCGAGCGTGGACTTGCCGCAGCCGGATTCGCCAACCAGGCCGAGGGTGGTGCCGCGGTCCAGACGCAGGCTCACGCCGTCCACCGCGCGCAGCGCGGATCCGCGCCGGCCGGGGTAGTGCACATGCAGGTCGTCGAGTTCCAGCAGCGGTGTCTCAGTCATCGGCGGTCCCCGCGATGTCGTAGAAGACCGCGGCGCGGTGGCCGGGGGCGACCTCGCGCAGCGGTGGAAGTTGCGTCGCGCACCGTGGGTCCGCGGCGATCGGGCACCGTGGGCGGAACGTGCAGCCCAGCGGGTGGTCCAGCGGGTCCGGTGGGCGGCCTGCGATGGCGTCGAGCGAGGTGCGGCGGTGTCCCAGCACCGGGCGGGCGCGCAGTAGCGCCCGGGTGTAGGGATGCCGCGGGTCGGCGAACAGCGCGTCCACGCCGGCCTCCTCGACGATGCGGCCCGCGTACATCACCGCGACGCGGTCGGCGATGCCGGCGACCACACCGAGGTCGTGGCTGATCCAGATCACCGCGGTGCCGAGCCGCTGCCGCAGCCGGTCGACCACCTCGAGGATCTGCGCCTGCACGGTGACGTCCAAGGCGGTGGTTGGCTCGTCGGCGATGAGCACGGCGGGGTCGCAGGCAAGCGCCATCGCGATCATCACCCGTTGCCGCAGCCCGCCGGACAGCTGGTGCGGGTGCGCGCGCAGCCGGTTGCGCGGGTCGGGCACACCGACCTCGGCGAGCAGGTCGGCGGCCCGGGCCTGTGCGGCCCGCCGGCCCAGCCCGAGGTGCACCCGCATGCCCTCGGTGAGTTGGCGGCCGACGGTGAGCATCGGGTTCAGCGCGGTCATCGGGTCCTGGAACACCATCGCGATACCCCGACCGCGGACCGTGCGCAGCTGTTGTCGAGGCACCGTCAGCAGATCGACGTCGCCGAACCGAACCGAGCCGCGCACGGTCACCCCGCGCGGCGGGAGCAGGCCGAGCAGCGCCAACGCGGTCACGCTCTTGCCGCTGCCGGACTCCCCGACCACGGCCAGGGTTTCCCCGGCCGCCACGTCGAAGTTCACGCCGTCGACCACCCGGGCCGGCCCACGCGGGGTGGCGAAGGTGACCTGCAGGTGACGCACGGCGAGCACCGGATTCATCGCCCACCGGCCTCGATCGCGCCCCGCGTGCGGGGATCCAGCGCATCACGCAGCGCGTCGCCGACCAGGTTGCAGGCAAGCACCACGGCAAAAATGGCCAGGCCGGGGAAGGCGGCCACCCACCAGTGGCCCTGCATGTAGTCGCGGCCCTCGGCGAGCATCCCGCCCCAGGACGGCTCCGGCGGCTGCGTGCCCAGGCCGATGAACGACAGTGCCGCCTCGGCCAACAGTGCGAAGGCCAGGCTGATCGAGATCTGCACGATGATCGGGCCGGCCACGTTGGGCAGCACGTGCCGGGTGATGATCCGGGTATCGGAGGCGCCGAACGAGCGCGCCGCGCGTACGTAGACGGTTTCCCGCACGGACAGCGCGCCCGCCCGGGCGACCCGGGCGAAGATCGGCACATAGACCACGCCGATCGCGATCGTGGCGTTGTCCGGGCCGGGACCGCGCACCGCGAGGATGGCGATGGCCAGCAGAATCGCCGGGAACGCGAACAGCACGTCCATCGTGCGCATCAGCAGCGCGTCCAGCCGGCCGCGGTAATAGCCGGCAAGCAGCCCCACGGTCACCCCGACCACGGCCGCGATGCCCACCGCCAGCAGGGAAACGCGCAGTGAGACGGCCGCCCCGGCCAGGATCCGGGAGAGAATGTCGCGGCCGAGTTGGTCGGTGCCGAACGGGTGGTGCGCGCTGGGTGCGGCCAGTCGCCCGCGGACGACGTCGACCTGGTTGGGGGCGTAGGGCGCGAGTCGCCGGCCCAGCATGCCCACCACCACAAACCCGACGAGCACCACGCCGCCGCCGACACCCAGCGGATTGCCCAGCACCACCCGCAGCGTGCCCCGTCGGGGTGGCCGGGCCCGCCGTCGGCGTCCTCCCTGACGCAGCGTCATGTCAGGCTGATCCGGGGGTCGAGGATGGCGTAGAGCAGGTCCACCACCAGGTTGACGACCAGGAACACCAGCGCGAACAACAGCACCGCGCCCTGCAGCACGGGATAGTCGCGGGACTGCACGGCCTGTAGCGCCAGCTGGCCGAGTCCGTTCCAGGAGAACACGATCTCCACCACGACCACGCCGGAGAGCAGGTAGGCGAGTTGGATGCCGATGACGGTGAGCACCGGCACCGCGGCGTTGCGCAGCACGTGCCGGCGCAGAATCGTCCACTCCGGCAGGCCTTTCGCGCGCGCCGTGCGGACGTGGTCCTCGTTGAGCACCTCCAGCGCGGAGGCGCGCACGAACCGGGTGAGCACCGCGCCGGAGACCACGCCGACGGTGAGCGCGGGCAGTACCAGGTGGTCGAACCACCGGGCCGGGTCCTCGGTGAGCGGGACGTAGCCGCCGGCGGGGAACCAACCCAGCAATCCGGCCAGCACCAGGATGGCCAGGATGCCCAGCCAGAAGTCCGGCACCGAGATGCCGACCTGGCTGAGCACGGTCGCCGCGCGGTCGAATACCGACTGCGGGCGCAGCGCGGATAGCAGGCCGAGGGGCACCGCGATGCCCAGCGCCACGACGATGGCCGCCACGGCCAGCGACGCGGTGGCCGGCAGCCGTTCGCCGATGACGGTGGACACCGGGTCCTCGCTGCGGAAGCTGACCCCGAGGTCGCCGTGCAACGCGCCGCCGAGCCAGTGCACGTACTGCGCGAGCAGCGGCCGGTCCAGACCTGCCCGGTGGCGCAGCGCGGCGTAGGTCGCCGCGTCGTAGCGGGTGCCCAGCGCGAGCCGGACCGGGTCGCCGGGCACCAGGTGGATCAGCGCGAACACCGCGACGCTGACGCCCCACAGCACCGCCACCGTTGCGGCAACCCGGCGCAGCAGGTAACCATTCACCGGGCGAACTCCACGGTCTCGAGGTTGACCGCCCGGTCCGCCCGAATCTGATAACCGGTCAGTTTCGGTGACCAGGCCTGCACGACTCTCGGGTTGTAGAGGTAGATGTAGCTGTTGGCGTCCACGATGCGTTTCGCGACCTCGCCATACAGCGCCGCGCGGCGGGCGGCGTCGGTCTCGGTTGCGGCTTGCTGCAACAGTTGATCGGTCTGCGGGTCGCAGTACTTCTGGTAGTTGTTCGAGCCATTGCAGGCGTGCTGGGACTGATAGAAGTCGAACGGGTCGATGTCGCCGAGCCAGCCCAGCAGGTAGGTGTCGAAGTCGCCCTTGCCCTCGCGGTCCAGCCAGGTGGCGAACTCCTCCACCTCGATCCGGACGTCGATGCCGATCTCGTGCAGGTTCGACGCGATCACCTCCGCGGCCTGGACCGTCTCGGGGTATTCGCTGGTGACCATCAGCCCCATCGACAGCCTCGGGTGGCCGGCCCCGGCCAGCAATGCGCGCGCCCGCGGCACGTCGCGGGTGACCGGCGCGTAATCGGTGTGGCCGTACACACCGGGCGGGATGGCGGTCTGGATGGGGGCGGCCAGCCCCGGCTGCGCGGCCTCGGCGATGGCTGGGCGGTCCAGGCCGAGGTTGATGGCCTGACGCACTCTCGGGTCGTCGAACGGCGGCCGTTTGAAGTTGGGGGCCAGATACCAGTAGTCCACGCTGGGGACCTGACCCAGCCTCAGGTGCTTGTCGTGCGCGAGCTTGCCGACCCGGGCCGGCGGCAGGTTGTCGGTCCAGTCCACCTCGCCGGTCTGCAGCGCGACCAGCGCCGTGGTTGGTTCGCTGATGAACCGGAACTCCACCGAGCTCACCTGCGGGCCGTCGCCCCAGTAGTACTCATTGGGCAGCAACGTGATGGCCGCGGCGGTGACCCGAGCGACCCGGAACGGCCCGGTGCCATCGGTCTGTCGGGCGAGATCGAGATGTTCTGCGGCGCCCTGCGGGAGTATCGCGGTGCCCTTGAACCCGCCCAGTTCGGCGAGCAGATAGGGAGTGGGGCGCTTCAGGTCGAGGCGGACGGTGTGCGGGTCGACCGCGACAACGTCCGTCACCGGCTCCAGGCGGAACGCGTTGGCGAGCTTGCCGTTACGAATCCGGTTGAGGGAGTACACGACGTCGGTGGCGTCGAAGTCGCTGCCGTCGGCGAACCGCACACCGGTGCGCAGGTGGAACGTCCAGGTCCGGTCGTCAGCGGTGGTCCAGGACACCGCGAGCTGCGGGGCGTATCCGCCGCCGGTGGCGTTCGGCACGACGAGGGTGTCGTAGACGTTCTCCAACACCTGGAAGCTCGCGTACGCCGTGGTCTTGTGCGGGTCGAGTTGGTCGGGTTGGCCACTGATCGCGACGACCAACGGGTTGTCGCCACGGGCGACGGCGTTGAGGCCCTGTCCGCAGCCGGCCAACACCAGGACGGCGGCCGTCGCCATCGCCGGCCATGCCCGCATGCTTCACCCTGTCCGCCCTGCGCCCCGGCAAACCTTCTCGGGCTATGAGGCGTGCCGGCGTGCCCTGGCGAGGATGATTTATCCGGCCTGGCCCACGTCGAGTTGATCGGCAGCGAGGTCCTTGCGGTCTTCTTCCAGCGGCGCGGTGACCGACTCCTGCTCGCCGATGCTGCGATGACGCAGCCGCGCCATGGCCTGTCGCGCTTGTTCCCCCTGAAGTACACCCACGTCGTGCTCCCTCCCCTGTACTGATGTCAACGGGTGGCTTCCGCGAGGTGTTCCCGCCGCGGCGTGTCGCGCCGGCGACAGGAGCGGCGTCAGCGGCCGGCGAACCGTTGTGACAGCCAGTCGCCCAGTGCCGCTATCTCCTCCAGGCAAACCTCGTGTGCCATCGGGTACGAGTGCCACTCGACTGTGTAGCCCGCCGCGCGTAACTGCTCGGCGGCCAGTTCACCGGCTCGGTGCGGCAGCACCGGGTCATGCAGGCCGTGGGCCATGAAGACCGGCGGCGTCTGCGGCATCGGCGTGGCATCGCGAACCAGCGCCGCGCCTTGCGGCAGATAGCTGGACAGTGCCACCAGGCCGGCCAGGGTGTCCCGGCTGCGCAGCGCAACGGTGAGCGCGATCGCGCCGCCCTGGGAGAACCCGGCGAGCACCACCCGCGAGCGCGGCACGCCCCGTTCGGCCTCGCGGGCGATCAGCGCCTCGACGGCGGCGGCGGACTGCGCGATGCCTGCCTCGTCCACCCGGGCATCGATGTCCGCCAAATCGAGGATGTCGAACCACGCGCGCATCCGCATGCCGGCGTTGATGGTGACCGGCCGGACCGGGGCGTGCGGGAAGACGAACCGCACCTCCGGCCACGTTGGGCGGACCAATTCCGGCGCGATCGGGGCCCATCCGTCTCCGCTGTCGCCGAGTCCGTGCAGCACCAGGACGGTCCAACTGGGCTGCGGCCCGGTGGCGAACTCGACGGTTTCCAGCAGGTCGGCGGAGGTGGAGTCCATGCGGGCGATTGTCCCGCGGGCGCCGGTGCACCCGCGGTTCGGCCCCCATTGCCGCGCTTGGATTGTCCACACCGGCGTGGATTATCGCCGGCGCATTGAGGAATAACGACGCCGCTCGATAACGGGCGTTACCGCACCGCAATTTGAGATTGCAGGTCTGATTTAGCCCTCTGACCTGCGGCTCTGTCCTTCGGCGGATCAGATGATCAAACCAGCGGGGCAGCTCGAACCGCGCGCTGAATCTTTAGTGGAATTCTTGGAAACGGTGCTGGCAATTCGTACCTGATCTGCGGAATAATTACGCACGCAACTCCGTCCGGCGCACCAAGTGCAAATTCGGTGGGGCGCAGAGCGGGGGGCCACGCGGGTGGTGTGTGGTCGGGACGCCAACCACCCGTGCGTGCCGGGACCTCGTTATCGATGCATCCGGCCCGCCGTGGGTGGGAGCCTGTCGGACATGCAGGCTCCCACCCCTCACGGCACATCGCCGCGACCTGACCGCGCGTTACTCAGCTGTCGTAGACCTCCGGGTGCTCCAGCGGGAGCTTGAGCCAGGAGATCAGGGTTTTCAGTTCCGTGTAGGCGGCCAGGCGTGCTTCGTCGGTACCGATCGTCTCGGCTCGTTCCACCGGATCCCATAGCCGGGGCACAATCACCGGGCCGAGTTCCAGCAGACCACCGCTGCCCGCGGTGGCCCACCGCGCCAGCACGTAGCGCGCCAGCGCGCCGACCGGGATGTCGAGGCTCTCGGACATGCCGCGCAGGGTGTGCAGCGGGTCGAGGCGGCAGTAATCGGCGACCTCGGCCTTGAAGTTCGCATCCGGGTCATCGGCCGCCCAGGGCCCGGTCCACCGGTGCAGCTGCACGGTCGGACCGTCGTCGAGATCCATGGCGGCGAGGCTAGGACACGTCCTGGTCCGGTGGAATCAGCCCGTGCCCGGGCCGACGGTGGCCGTGCACCGGCCGGGGCTGACGAACGGCAGCAACCGGCGCACCTGCATGCCGGAGTCCAGCCCATTGAGCACACCCTGGATCAGCGCCTCGTGCATTCCGCACACCAGATCGGGTTGGCGGCGAGCTACCTCGAGGAACGGGCAGTGGCCCAGAGTGACCTCGATGTCGCTGCCCTCGACGGCGATCTGTGGGGCGAAGCCGATGGAATCCAACACCGACTCCAGTCGGACCGCGACCTCCTTGGGTTCGGTGCTGGACATCGCCGGACCGGACTCGGCCAGCAGGTGCTCGCCCCAGGCCCGACCGGTGCGCTCGACGGCCGCCCGGTCGCCGGTGGCGGCCATACTCTGCGCCAACATCTGAGCCAGCATCAGATAGCTGCGACCGCCGGCGACCTCGGTGCGGGCGCGGTAGAGGGCCCGGGGTCGGCCGCGCACCGCACGGGGTTCGCTGGCCTGTTCGGCCATCGCGTCGGAGACCAGGCCACGCAGGTGGAAGCGTGCGGTGTTGGGGTGAATGTCCAGGGTTGCGGCGATCTGTTCCGCCGTCACTGCGACGCCCGCCGCGCGCAGAGCGTCCAGCACCGCGCCGCGGCGTGGGCTGATCCGGGCGCCGAACGGCGGATCGGTGCGTCGAGGTTCGCTCACAACGTCGGTTCTATCGCCCCGCGGCACAGATTCCCCCTTCCGGCGCATCGGATTCTGACTCACAGCCTTCGCCCGCATAATAAAATCAAGGATTCCTGGTAAATAAGGTCGCCCGCCACACGGGCGAAGCGGCGGGACAGCGGGTGAGGTATGGAACGGGAACTGATCAAGGAGAGCTTCGCGGTGGTGGAACCGCAGGCCGACCGGGTCGCCGCCTACTTCTACGCGCGGCTGTTCGTGGAGAGCCCGGAGCTGCGCCAGATGTTCCCGCCGGCCATGGACGTGCAACGCGACCGGTTGTTCGGCGCCGTGGTGCAGATCGTGCAGGGCGCCGACCAGCCCGAGTTCCTGGACTGGTTCCTCAATGGACTGGGTCGCGACCACCGCAAGTTCGGCGTCAAGGCGGCGCACTACGAGGCGCTCGGCCGGGCGCTGCTGGCCGCGATCGCCCGCTATGCCGGCGACGCGTGGACCCCGGAGGTGGAGGCGGCCTGGGTCGCGGCCTACGCGCGCGCCGCGCGCACCATGTTGGAGGCCGCGCGCGAGGCCGCGCTGGACAGCCCGGACTGGTGGCTGGCCGAGGTCGTTTCCCACGAGCTGCGTGCCTCGGACATTGCCGTGCTGCAGCTGCGCCCGGATCAGCCTTTCCCTTATACCGCCGGGCAGTACTGCTCGATCGAGACCCCGTGGTGGCCGCGGGTGTGGCGGTCCTACTCGATGGCGAATGCGCCCCGTGAGGACAACCTCATCGAGCTGCAGGTGCGCAAGATCGATGCCGGGTGGGTGAGCACTTCGTTGGTGCGCAGTGCCCGCCCCGGCGATGTGGTGCGCCTCGGACATCCGACCGGGACGATGACCGCGGAGCGCAACTCCGACCGTGACGTGGTGTGCATCGCCGGTGGCACGGGCTTGGCGCCGCTGCGGGCGGTGGTGGAGGACATGACGCGGTGGAACTGGTACCGCAGGGTGCACCTGTTCGTCGGGGTGCGCCGTCCCGATGAGCTGTACGACATGACCGTGCTGGACGCGATCGCCAAGCAGCACCAATGGCTGTCGGTGATCCCGGTGGTGTCCGAGGAGCCGCGGTATCACGGCGAGCAGGGCCTGGTCGTGGACGCGGCGTTGCGGCACGGGTCGTGGGCGAACCACGACGTGTACGTGTCGGGGTCGGCACGGATGGTGCGCGGGTCGATCGACCGGTTGTTGACCAGCGGGGTGTCGCTGTCCCGGGTCCGGTTCGACAGCTTCGGGGATTTGCGCTAGATCAGCAAACGACCAACCACGGCCATACCCCGCCGTCAGACCGTGCGGCCCAGCGACCACATCTGCGCGGCCTGCTCGGCACGCAACGCGCTGTGCCAGGGCAGCGACCGCGACGCGTTCTGCGCGCGGAACGTTTGCATCGCGGCGCGGACCAATTCCGGATCGGTACACCGGCGGGCGAGTTCCAGGCTGCGCTCGTCGACCTGATCGTCCGGCAGGGCCTCCCAGGCCAGCCCGAGATCAACGAGTCGCTGCCCGACCACCTCCTCGCCGAGCAGCGTCATGGCCACCGATGCCTGCGGGCCGGCGACCTTGTCGAGCAGCATGAAATGGCCGCCACCGGGGTGCAGGCCGATGCGCAGAAACCCGGAGAGCAGTTTGGTCTCCATGGAAACGATGCGCACGTCTGCGGCGAGTGCGAGGTTAATCCCGGCCCCGACGGCGGCCCCGCGCATGGCCGCGATGACGGGCACGTCCAGGGTCCCGGCCGCGACAAAGCACTGGTAGACCTTGCCCAACGCGGCCAGCACTGCGGAGTCGGTGGGGTTCTGCCGAGCCGCGGCCAGCAAGTGCCGGGCCGCGCCGGAGCAGAACGCACCGTTCGCACCGCGCAGTACCAGCGCAGCAACGCCGGGGTCGTTCTGCACGGTTGCCACCGCGTCCAGCAAGGCCTCGGCGGATTCACCGGTCAGCGCGTTGCGGGTCGACGGGTCGTCGAGGGTGATGATCGCGACGGTGCCGTCGATCTGCAGGGACACACTCATGGGCCGCATCCTCCATGGATTGGCGAAATCAGGCGCCGGTGGGTCGTGTCCGGTGCTCGCCCTTGACCCTAGAGACGCCGCGGTCGCGGCTCTCGGCGAACTCGGCCAGAACACGTGTCCGCGTCGTCGGCCGGCAAACGAAGTGGTGCGCCTTGACGGTGCGTATGCAGGCTTCTCTTTCCGAACGCCCGGGCAGTCGCAATAAACTGCGTGCAATGACCACCACCACCGGCAGCGATGGCTTCGCGGCGAACGTGCAGCTGCGACGGATCGAAACGGTGACCGACACCGAGCTGGCGCAGCTCAGTGTGGAAGATCTGCTGGCCGAGTTGTTGGACCGGGTCCAGGGCCTGCTCAGCGTCGACACGGTGGCGGTCCTGCTGCTGGACCCCCAGGCGGACCAATTGGTGGCGAGGGCGGCCAAGGGTATTGAGGCCGAGGTTCGCCAAGGCGTGCGTATCCCGCTGGGTCACGGCTTCGCCGGTCGGGTCGCGGCCGAGCGCCACCCGGTGATTCTCCCCAAGGTTGATCACACCACCGTGTTGAACCCGATCCTGTGGGAGCACGGCATTTCGTCCCTGCTCGGCGTACCCCTGCTCGCCGGTGGCGCCGTGCTGGGCGTGCTGCACGTCGGATCGATCAGCCCGCGTCAGTTCACCGAGGAGGACGTGCAGCTCCTGCAGATCGCGGCCGATCGGGTTGCCTCGGCGATCCAGGTCCAGTACTCGAAGGCCGAAACCGCCGCGGCCGCCCTGCTGCAGCGCAGCCTGCTGCCCGCCCGGCTGCCGGAGATCCCCGGCCTGGAGCTGGCGTCGCGGTACGCGCCCAGCGAGTACGGCGGGCTGGGTGGGGACTGGTACGACGTCTTCATGCTGCCGAGCGGTGCTTGGTGTATCGCGATCGGGGACGTCGTGGGACGCGGCTTCATCGCGGCGGAGGCGATGGGTCGGCTGCGCACGGCGCTGCGCGCGCACGCCATGTACAGCGGCGACGCCGCGGAGGCGCTGAGCCGACTCACCGAGCAGGTGCGGCATTTCGACGGTGCACAGATGCTCGCCACGGTGCTGATGGCGATCATCGAGCCGTCGTTGGACCGCATACAGCTCTCCTCAGCCGGTCATCCGCCGCCGGTGCTGGCGGTACCGGGCGCCGTCGCGCGGACCGTGGCGGTCCCCGCCGATCCGCCGATCGGCATCAACTTCCAGGCGCGGCGCGTGTGCGAGTTCGACCTACCGCAGGACTCGCTGCTGTGCTTCTACACCGACGGTCTGGTGGAGCGCCGCGGTATCTCACTGGACGTGACTCTGGACCGGCTGTGTGCCGCGACCGAATCGGGCCCGGCGGAGACGGTTTGCCGCAACATCATGGGCCGGCTCATCGGTAACGAGCCCACCAACGACGACACCGCGGTGCTGGTGGTGCGCCGGGTGCCCGTGCAAGTGGAGGCCGGCGCGATCGTGGAACCGCCGGCCGGGGTCGCGGTTCTCGCCCCGTAATTCGGCCGCTACGGCCGGGAGAGTCGGAACCACACCGTCTTCCCGCGGGGGCAGCGGCGGACCCCCCAGGACGTGGCAATGGCTTCGACGATGCGTAGGCCCCGTCCGCCCTGCGTGGTTGGTTGCACCGGCGTTACCGCAGCCGTGGCGTCGCCGGCGTCGGAAATCTCCACCTCCAGTCGGTCGCTCCTGATGTTCACCCGGACCCGGGCCTCGGTCCGGGCATGGCACACCACGTTGGAGACGACCTCGCCGGTGAGCAGGATGGCCTCGGCGCACAGCCGTGGCGGGAACTGGGCCTCGAGGCATCGCCGCTGCACGTACTGGCGTGCCGTACGCACGGACTCCGGCACCGGCGGGAGCACGATCACCGATGGGTCCGCACAATCGGAGCCACACTCGTGCATGTTCGGGGCCTACCCACGAGATTGGGCGTGCAAGCCACGCGCCGCCCGTTCAGCGGAGACCCGGGCACCCTCGGCCTTCTTCGGCGCCTCGCCGGCGTGACCCGTGTTCGGACATCGTCTGCCTTCCGGACCCCCGGGGTATGCCTGAGGTTGACCTCGAATCCGCCGGGGCTCCGTTGGATGCGGACATGCCCTCCACTGATCATCCCGCCCTCGTTTTGCCCAGCCAACTGATCGAGGTTGCCGACGCCCTCGGGCAGGACCCGCGCGACCTGCGGGTGGAGTACGAGGAGGACGGCGAGCCGGTGCTGCGCCTGCCGGACGGGGGGGTGGTGGACACCTGGCGCGAGGACTATCCCTACTCCCAGCGGATGAACAACCTGGAGTACGAGCTCACCAAGCGAACGCTGCAGATCGAACTGCTCAAGCTGCAGACGTGGATCAAGGAATCCGGTGGGCGGCTGGTGATCGCCTTCGAGGGCCGCGACGCCGCGGGCAAGGGCGGCACCATCAAGCGGTTCATGGAACACCTCAACCCGCGTGGGGCGCGGGTGGTGGCGTTGGAGAAGCCCACCGAGAAGGAACGCGCGCAGTGGTACTTCCAGCGCTACATCCACCACTTGCCCGCCGCCGGGGAGATCGTGCTGTTCGACCGGTCCTGGTACAACCGGGCCGGTGTGGAGCGGGTCATGGGGTTCGCCGGCCCCGATGAGTACCTCGAGTTCATGCGCGAGGTCCCGGAGCTGGAGCGGATGTGGATCCGGTCCGGCACGCACCTGGTGAAGTTCTGGTTCTCCGTCACCCGCAACGAGCAGCGCACCCGTTTCCTGATCCGCCAGATCGACCCGGTGCGCCAGTGGAAGCTGTCCCCGATGGACCTGGCCTCCCTGGACAGGTGGGATGCCTACACCGCGGCCAAGACGGCGATCTTCCAGCACACCGACACCGACGACGCGCCGTGGACCGTGGTGAAGAGCAACGACAAGCGCCGCGCCCGGGTCGAGGCCATCCGGCATGTGCTGGCCCGGTTCGACTACCCGAACAAGGACTTCGGGGTCGTCGGCGATCCCGACCGGCGCATCGTCGGTCGCGCCCATGAGGTGCTCGAGGCCGAGGAGGACGGCAGCGGGCCGGACCGGTGGGTGACGTCTAACTGACGCTACGTCACACGTGACGGCAGTCACCTGCCGTGAGACCTCTTTTCCGGAACAAGGCTTCTGCGCCTGATGTTTCCCCAGTGCCTTCCGAAACTGGGCGGGCAGTCAGGCTAGGAGGACCCCATGACGACCATGGCGCAGGGAAGAGACACCGATCACACCGGACTACGGGTCCGGGTTGCTCCCCCCGTCAGCCCGCCGACGTTGTTCGGCCGGGAAAGCTCGGCGGAGTTGGTCGAGGCCGGATACGACCTCGCGCGTCGGGCGATCGGCAAGGCGCTGGAGCGAGTTCCGGTCGCTGACGCGGTGCGTGGCCTCACCGAACTGGCCGAACACCGAGACCAGGTGCTGCGGATGGCGGAGGACTACCTCGGCTACACCACGTTCGACGTGCCCCTGGCCGCCCAGGTGGATGCGCTGGTGCTCGTCGAGGGCGCGCGCACCGGGCTCGCCGCCGCGCACACGCGGCGCTCCGGCCGGTTGGCCTTCTGGTTCCGCCACTGATCGTCGGGGCAGGCGGCGCTACACTGCTCCCGCAGTCCTGCGGGTGTAGTTCAATGGCAGAACATCAGCTTCCCAAGCTGACAGTGCGGGTTCGATTCCCGCTACCCGCTCCAGCTGAACTGGGCTTTTTCTCTCTCCCTCATAGTCGCTGGCCATGGCTGCGAGTGGCCCTTGTAGGGCCCCTATGGACCGTGTTTTGGTCCGCGTTCGGTCCACGTCCCGGGTCGTCGGACGAGCGCGACACTCCAACAATGTATATACTGCCTCGACGTCTTGTATATATGGGGTGATTATGGCGAAGACGTTGATCGACATCGACGAGGCTCTATTGGAGCGGGTCGCGGCGCAACTGGGGACGCGGACGAAGAAGGACACGGTGACCCGGGCGTTGGAGTTGGTGTTGCGGGCGGCCGCGTTCGACGACGCGGTGGAGTTCGCGCGGGCCGGGGGTCTGGACGACGCGAGTGACCCGGCGGTGATGAAGCAGGCATGGCGGTAGCCGACTACCTGCTCGACAAGAGCGCGTTGGCGCGTATCGGTGTCGAGCCGGTGGCGGGCAGGCTGCGTCCGCTGGTGGCCGCCGGTCGCACGGCGACCTGTGGGATGGTCGCGTTGGAGTTGTTGTTCTCCGCGCGCAACGGGCCCGACCACGAACGCATCCGTGACGGTTTGGGGGCTCACGAGTGGCTGGCGACCGAGGATGAGGACTTCGCTGCCGCGATCGATGTGCAGGCGCAGCTCGCGCGGACCGGGCATCACCGGGCGGTGCCGTTGCCGGACCTGCTGATCGCCGCGGTCGGCGCCCGGCACCGGGTCACCGTGCTGCACTACGACGCTGACTTCGAGCGGATCGCCGCGGTCACCGGCCAGGCGGTGGAGTGGGTGGTGCCGCCAGGGTCGCTGGACGAGCCCGTCACCGGCACCCGATAGCACCCCCGCCGTGCGCCGCCGGTCCGGAGTGAATGACGGCGCTGCTGGTGGGGTGGTTCTCCGACACCACGAACGGCCTTGGCGTCCTTCAGTGCCGCCTCAGCGTGCCGTGGCCCGTCCGAAGATGTGGTGGTCGTGCCGGTACCGGCGGCAGGCATTGCCTTTGAACGGGGAAATGATTGCTGGTCAGAACATCCCTCGACACAGTGCGGGTTCGATTCCCGCTACCCGCTCCACTCAGGAACAGCCGCCGAGCGGCCGGGTGCCCGTGGCGCTAAGGACTTCAGCCTCGGCATGACCTCGCGGGCGAAGGTGCGCATGTTCCGCTCGGCCTCCTCCGGTGGCATGCCGCCGTACCGGAAGACTCCCACGACGCTGTCGGATCCGACGAGATCGGAAAAGGCCACGATCTTCTCGAGGACCTGCTCCGGCGTGCCCCAGGCGTGCAGCCCGATGTAGAAGTCGGTCATCCGCTCCATGCCGCCGGGCGCGGTGAGCCGGTCATACATCAGCCCGTGGAACTCATAGCCGGGCGTGGCCTTCAGATGCGGTTTGTCGAACTCGTAATGGTCGACGACCGAGGCCCAGTACGCGCCGATGTACTTTCGCGCCATCTGCTCGGCACGTTCGGCGTTCTCGTCGACGAACACCCACTGCCCCACGATTGGTGGCGGCGGCTCGGCCCCGATGGCCTGCAGGTAGGTCTGCCGGTACGTCGCGACATCCTCCGCAACCAGGTGCCACGGCTTCTGCGGGATGATCAGCACCCCGGTGCCCAGTTGCGCCATGATCTGCGCGGACTCCGGGGAGATTGTTGCGGAGTAGATGCGGTCCTTGAACGACGCGTACGGGCCCGGTCGCAGTTCGACCCGCGGCTGCTTGACGATCTCGCCGTCGAACTCCATGACGCCGGTCTCCAGCGCCTGCATGATGGCCAGCGCGGATTCCTTGAATGAGGTCCGCGCGGCCGACATCGGTACCCGCAGTCCGTCGAACTCCACCTTGCCGGTGCCGCGTCCGATGCCGAGGATCACGCGGCCGCGGGACATGTGGTCGAGCAGCAGGATCTGCTCGGCGGCGCGCAGGGGGTCGTGCCAGGGCAGCACCATCACCATCGATCCGAGTTTCACGGTCGTGGTCCGCCCGGCCAGGTAGGACAGGAACTGCAGGACGTCCGGGGACATCGCGTAGTTCGTGAAGTGGTGCTCCAGCCCCCAGACGGAGTCGAAACCCAGCGGCTCGGCGAGATCAGCCAACGCCAGATCTGCCGCCCACACCTCCCGATCGCTCAATGTGCCGGCGAAGGCCTGGAACACCGTCGTCATCCCGACGTGCATGGGTACTGCCCTCCTCGGCCACATCCGGACCTGCCGCCCGCGACGGAACCCCGGATTGGGTATCCATCCTCACGCCGCCGGTCCGGTCCGCGGAGTCTGCCCCCTTGGTGCCGCTGTTTTGCCCGCGATGCCTAGGTCCGCCTGCACTGGCCCCGGCGATCAGGCCGCGAGGGCCCGCATCGCCGTGCGGCGCACCGGGGGAGCGACCGCATCACCCGTGGGCAGAATCGCCCCGCCGTCCTCGAAGAGGATCAGGCCATTGCACAGCAGTGCCCAGCCCTGCTCGGGGTGAGAAGCGCAGCGGTGCGCCGCGTTCTGCTCTGCGGTGCCAACACTCGGGCATCGGGGTTCGTGATCGCACATGTCCATCGCCTCATTGCGTGGATTCTTCCGGGACTTCGCTATCTCCAGCAGACGCCGATCGCGGCCGAAGCGCAGGAGTAGGTCCCTACCTTCTTCCCGGCTCGCTCCTACCCGCGCTTCCGGTCGGGTAGCTCGGCCTCAGCTCCGACGCAGATCGAAAAGTGCCCCATCGACGCCGAAAAGTTCCGTCCGCCAAGCACCGATCAACTCGGTGTCGTCACATTCGTCGGGGTGGAAGCCCCTGCGGTGATAGCTCGACAGCCGCCGCAGGGCGTCAACGGAGATGAACGGCGAGCGCCGCAATGCCCAGAGGTTCCGTGCCAGGCGGCCGGGGTGCCGTCGGACGGAGGGATCCCGGGCAAGCGACACCAGGGTCCAGATGCCCGTCTCGAGCACGAAGTTCACGTGGACGAGCCACATCGCAGTGACCCGCATCCGTTCGGTGCCCTCGAGCGCCCGGTAGACGTCGAAGGCGACCGCCTTGTGCTCCAGCTCTTCGAGTGCGTGCCAGACCATGAGATAACGGACGGCCCGGTGTCCGAGGGCGGCTCGAGCCTCGGCGTCGGCGAGCACCGTCCGGGCGAGCGTCGCGGTGTAGTGCTCGAGCGCGGCCACGATGGCCACATTCATTGTCTCGCTCAGGAACCGCTCTCGGAGCCGGGTCAGCCCACGGATGTAGGTGTCGATCGGGCGCGTCGGGTATCCCAGCGTCGCCAGGTGTTCGTTGAAGGCTCGGTGCTCAAGGCCGTGCATCGACTCTTGCCCGATGAAACCGTCGACCGCCTCCTGGAGGCGGGATTCGGTGATCCGGGAGCGCACGGACCGTACGGACCGGATGAAATAGGCCTCTCCCTCGGGGAACACCGACGACTGCACCGCGAACAGGTGACTGATCAGGACGTCGCCATCGCCGGCGTAGTGCCTCGGCACGTCCGAGAACCATTCGTCGAACTCCATCGACCGTGTCGGCACGGCGGTGCCGTCGGCCTGAGGCGAACCCATGTGATAGCGATGCCCGCCGGTACCCGACACAAACAGGCTCCCCGGTTCGAGCAGGCCCACTGCAGCGAGCACGAAGGCGCCGGTACACAGGGAAACCATCCGGGCACCGGCCCGGCCCGCGTCGCCCCGGCGTGCCACGCCGAGCTTGAGGCAAATGCTCGCGCGGGTTCGCCACCGCGATCCTTACACCGGCGGCAGGCCCTCGCGGCGCGGGAACACCCGACTGGCCCGGATGTCCGGAGCCGTCAGGGTCATCAGGTCCCCGCGCGAGATCGCCGTGTCCAGGGAAACCAGCCGATGCGCCTGGCGTAGCCGGGCCCGCTCCAGGGCGTTGCGCACGCTGCGCGCCTGCGCGAACCGGGGCTGGGTCATCCGCAACTGCAGGTACTCCGCGAACGTCGCCCGGGCTTCGTCGTCGAAGGCGTACTGATCACGGGACAACATCAACTCGGCGATCTCGGCCAACTCCGCCGGGGAGTAGTCGGCGAACTCGACGTGATGAGCGACGCGTGAGCTCAACCCCGGATTCGAGGCGAAGAAGGTCTCCATGCGATCCGGGTAACCGGCGAAGATCACCGCCATGGCTCCGCGCGCCGCCTCCATCTCCTGCAACAGAATCTCGATCGCCTCCTGCCCGTAATCGCGTTCGTTGTCCGGCCGGTACAGGTAGTACGCCTCGTCGATGAACAGCACCCCGCCCGCGGCGCGGGCAATCGCCTCCTTGGTCTTCGGTGCGGTGTGCCCGATGAACTGGCCCACCAGGTCCTCCCGGGTGACGGCATGCACCCGCGGCACGCGGAGATAGCCCAGGGCGTGCAGGATCTCCGCCATCCGCAACGCCACCGTCGTCTTACCCGTGCCGGGCGCACCGGTGAAGCTCATGTGCAGCGAGGGAAGCCCGGCGGCCAGACCGAATCGGGTCCGGGCGCGGCCCACGGTGAGCTGCGCGGCGATCTCCCGGATGCGTTGTTTGACCGCGGCCAGCCCGACCAACTCGGCGTCCAGCGTCGCGAGGACGTCGTCGACCCGGGTGCGGGCCGGGTCCGCGCGCAGGTCGATCAGGTCCTCGGCGGTGAGCGCTGTCGGCTCCACGGCCTCGTCGCCGGCGGCGGGCGGGGTCGATCCGGGCCGCTGCATGTCGAAGCCCACGCCTCAGCCCTCGCCGTACCGGGCTCCACCGGGGCGCTCCGTGGCATAGGAGTGCACGCCGTAGCGCTGCACCCGGCCGTGCACCTCGACGCGGTCGAGGCGAAAGCCGGGCTCCTCCGCGGGGCGTTGCACCAGGAAGCTCAGCGCCGTGGTTTGCCGTCCCAGGCTCGGGTCGTAGGCCATGACGCGGACGTAGTGCTGCGGGAACGCCGCCCGACAGGCCTCGATCTCCCGCAGCACCCCGTCCGGCTGATCGAGATCGAACAGGGGGAGGCCCCACATGTCCCAGTACACGTTGCGTGGGTGCGGATCGTCGGTGTACTCGACGGACAGCGGCCAACCCCGATCCAGCGCGTAGCGAATCTGCTCGGCGATCTCCACCTCCTGCAGCGCAGGCAGGTAGGAGAACGTTCCGTGGCGCAGGTACATGACTCTCCTAGGCGGTCGCGACGGCGAGAACGTCGGGGGCGTCGGTGGAGGCGTAGTCGAACGTGACGTCGCCCCAGGTGGTCAGCGCGGCGTCCAGCGCCGGACAGTGCCGCGCGGCCGCGCGCAGCAAGTCCGGCCCCTCACGCAGCAGATCGGCGCCGCGGTTGCGGGCCTGCACCATCGCCTCCAGCGCCACCCGGTTGGCCTCCGCGCCCGCGGCAATGCCCATCGGATGGCCGATCGTGCCACCGCCGAACTGCAACACCACGTCCTCGCCGAGGTAGTCCAGCAGTTGATGCATCTGGCCGGCGTGGATGCCGCCCGAGGCCACCGGCAGCACGCCCGGCATGCTCGCCCAGTCCTGCTCGACGTAGATGCCGTGGCCGGGATTCAACGGGATGTGGTCGCGGCGCAGGGTGTCGTAGAACCCGCGAGTGGTGTCCAGGTCGCCCTCGAGCTTGCCCACCACGGTGCCGGCGTGAACGTGGTCCACCCCGATCAGCCGGCACCACTTGGCGATCACCCTGAAGCTGACGCCGTGGGTCTTCTGTCGGGTGTAGGTGGAGTGGCCGGCCCGGTGCAGATGCAGCAGCACGGAGTTGCGCCGGGCCCAGCGGGCCATCGACTGCATCGCCGAGTAACCAACCGTCAGATCCATCATCACCACGACGCTGCCGAGCTCCTTGGCGAACTCCGCGCGCTCATACATTCCCTCGACGGTGGCCGCGGTGATGTTCAGGTAGTGGCCCTTGATCTCACCGGTCTCGGCAACGGCGCGGTTCACCCCCTCCATGCAGTACAGGAAGCGATCCCGCCAGCGCATGAACGGCTGCGAGTTGATGTTCTCGTCGTCCTTGGTGAAGTCCAGTCCGCCCCGGCACGCTTCGTACACCACGCGTCCGTAGTTGCGTGCGGACAGACCCAGCTTCGGTTTGACCGTCGCGCCGAGCAGGGGCCGGCCGTACTTGTTGAGCAGTTCTCGTTCCATGACGATGCCGTGTGCCGGCCCCTGGAATGTCTTCACATACGCGACCGGGATGCGCATGTCCTCCAGGCGCAGGGCTTTGAGCGGTTTGAACCCGAAGACGTTGCCGATGATGGAGGAGGTGAGGTTGGCGATCGAGCCCTCCTCGAACAGATCGAGGTCGTAAGCCACGTACGCCAGGTATTCCCCCTCGCGGCCCGCCACAGGTTCCACGCGATAGGCCTTTGCCTGGTAATGCGTGTTGGCGGTGAGGCGGTCGGTCCAGACCACGGTCCAGGTCGCGGTGGAGGATTCCCCGGCCACCGCCGCGGCTGCCTCGTGCGGCGCGACACCCGGCTGCGGGGTGATGCGGAACACCGCCAGCACATCGGTCGGCTTCGGTATGTAATCCGGTTGGTAGTACCCCATCGCGGCATAGCTGTGCACGCCCGGATCCCACCGCTCCCGCTCACCGTTCCGCGTGTCGGCCACGGCACCTCCTCGGTTGTCGACCTGAACCCATCCTGGGTCGGGAATCCTGCGCCGTCTATCAAGTGTTTTCGGCAAAGCATGAGCAATAGCTCATGTATTGTGGTCGCCCGTGACGCCCGCCCGGTTGCGCACCTTCCTGGCCGTGGTCGATGCCGGCTCGGCGCGGTCGGCGGCCGCACAGTTGCATGTGACGGAGTCGGCGGTCTCCGCGTCGTTGGCCGCGTTGACCAAGGACCTGGGCGTCGCCCTCGTCGAACGGGAGGGGCGCGGGCTGCGGGTGACGCCCGCGGGCCTGGTGTTCGCGGGCTATGCGCGGCGCATCCTGGGCTTGATCTCCGAAGCGGTCGAATCGACCCGTCAGGACGTCGACCCCGAGCGGGGAGGTTTGCGGTTGGCCGCAGTGACCACCGCGGGCGAGTACCTGCTGCCACCCCTGCTCGCCGGGTTCCGGCGGGCACATCCCACCGTTCGTCTGTCGGTGGAGATCGGCGCGCGGGACCACGTGCTGCGCCGGATCGCGGAGCACGCGGTGGACGTGGTCATCGGTGGACGTCCACCGACCGGCAGTGGGTTGCGCACCTGGGCCTGGCGTCCCAATGCGTTGGTGGTGGTCGGCGCGGAACGCACCACCGGTCTCGGCACCGCCACCTGGTTGTTGCGTGAACCCGGCTCGGGCACGCGCGATGCTGCGCTCACCTGGTTGCAGTCGCGGGGACTGCAGCCGCCCACGCTCACCCTCGGCTCGCACGGGGCGGTGGTTGCCTCGGCGGTGCAGGGCCTGGGTGTGACGTTGGTGTCCGCGGATGCGGTGGCGCACCTCCTGGAGGACGGGCGATTGGTTACCATCAGCGCGCCGGGCACCCCGCTCACCCGTCCCTGGCATGTGGTCGCCCGGCCGCTGCCCAACCCCACCACCCGCCTGTTCCTCACCCACGTGTGCGACCCGACGGTGGCCGGTGCGGTGGCCTTCCGGGCCGGTCGACCACACCCCGTGAAGCGGGTCGCAGTCCACCCCGCAGATCGCCCGCGCGGGTGAGGGAGCCCGGCCGCGACAGCGCATAGCGTCCGGGACGGAGGGCGCATCTCCGGGGTTGTTGGCCCTTCCCCGGGGATGCGCGCCTCGCCATTGACACCCGCCCCCCGACCGCAGGAGTGCCCGCGTGCCCGACATCGTGACGACCGCGCGCCGCCTGGTGCGACCCGGCCGCGGCATCCTCGCCGCAGACGAGAGCATCGCCACGATGTCCGCCCGGCTGGACGCCGTCGGAGTGCCGGCATCGGAGGCCACCCGAAGGGATTACCGCGCGCTCCTACTGACGACCCGTCAGCTGTCCAGCTGGGTTTCGGGCATGATTTTGTGCGACGAGACGCTTCGGCAGACCCTGCCCGACGGCACCCCGTTCGTGGTGGCCGCGCGCGACCTCGACATCCAGCTGGGCGTCAAGGTCGACACCGGAGCGGTGCCGCTGCCGTTCACCGCCGGCGGCCGGATAACCGAGGGCCTCGACGGCCTGGCCCGTCGGTTGGCGGAGTATCGCGAGCTCGGTGCGACCTTCGCGAAGTGGCGCGCCGTGCTCGAGGCAACGGGCAGCAGCACCCGCACGATCAGAGCCAACGCGCACGCACTGGCGCGCTACGCGGCGCTGTGCCAGGAACACGAGATCGTGCCCATCGTGGAGCCGGAGATTCTCATGGACGGCCGCCACGAGATCGAAATCTGTCAGGTTCTGACGCACGCGGTACTTGGAGAGCTGTTCGAGCAATTGGACGTCATGGGTGTCGACCCGGCCGGCATCGTGCTCAAGCCGAACATGGTCGTTCCCGGTACGGGTTGCCACCAGCGCAGCTGTGGACCGGAGGACGTGGCCCGACGCACGCTCAAGGTGCTCGAGGCGCAGGTGCCCGCGGGCGTGCCCGGCGTCGCGTTCCTCTCCGGCGGCCAATCGAACGCACGCGCCTGCGCCAATCTTGCGGCGATCAATGAATTGGCGGGCCCGGCGGTGCCGTGGGCTCTGACCTTCTCCTTCGGTCGGGCGCTGGTCGGCGACGCGCTGCGCACCTGGCGGGGTGATCCAGCTGCGGTGGCCGCGGCGCAGCAGCGGCTGGCCGAGAACTGCGCGCGCGCCGCAGCGGCGTGCGTCCGCTCCGGGTTGGTCGAGATGGCAATGGCGGGGAACGACCACCGCGAGGAGCGGTTCGGCCGTGAGGAATCGCCGTTGTTCAACAGTCGCACCCTGTTCCGGGGGCGGTGATGTCGCCGCGGCACCCGGTAATGGCCATCACCGGATCCTCGGGCGCGGGGACCAGTTCGGTCACCCGCACGGTGCAACACATCTTCCGCCGCGAGGGCATCGATGCAGCGCTGGTCGAGGGCGATGCCTTCCATCGCTACGACCGCGCCGCGATGAAGGGCGCCATGGCCGAGGCGGAGGAGGTCGGCAACCGTCATTTCTGCCACTTCGGCCCGGAGGCCAATTTGCTCCCGGAACTCCAGACGTTGTTCCGGGGCTACGGCGAGACCGGCACCGGACTGGTCCGACGCTATCTGCACGACGACGCCGACGCCGCGTCGTTCGGCCAACCGCCCGGTACGTTCACCGCCTGGGCGGACATCCCCGCGGGCACCGACCTGCTCTTCTACGAGGGCCTGCACGCCGGCGTGGTCACCGACGAGGTCGACATCGCCCGCTACGTCGACCTGCTGATCGGCGTGGTGCCCATCATCAACCTGGAGTGGATTCAGAAGCTGCACCGGGACCGCACCGCCCGCGGATATTCCAGTGAGGCGGTGGTCGACACGATCCTGCGGCGCATGCCGGACTACATCAACTACATCTGTCCGCAGTTCTCCCGCACCCACGTCAACTTCCAGCGGGTGCCCACGGTGGACACCTCGAATCCATTCATCGCCCGGCACATCCCCACGGCCGACGAGAGCTTCCTGGTGATCCGGTTCCGCGAGCCCCGCGGCATCGACTTTCCCTACCTGCTGTCGATGTTGCACGACTCCTTCATGTCCCGGCCGAACGTGATCGTCGCGCCCGGCGGAAAGATGGAGCTCGCGATGCAGCTGATCCTCACCCCGATGATCCTGCGCCTGGTGGAGCACCGCCATCGATTGGCTGCCTGACCTGCGCTCAGTCCACCGGAAGTTCGACGAACACCCGGGTGCCGCGTCCCGGTGAGCTCTCCAACCGCAGTTCGGCGCCCAGCAGCGCGGCGCGTTGCTCGATCGAGGACAACCCGAAGTGCTGCCGGGTCGGGTCCTCGGGCTTTGTCCGGGTGGTGCGCGCCTCCTGCAGCGCGAACCCCTGGCCGTCGTCGGTGCAGCCCAGCACGAGCGCGTCGCCCGCTCGTCGCAGCGACACCACGATGCGTGCCGCGCCGGCGTGCCGGATTGCGTTGCTCAGTGCCTCCTGCGCCATGCGGTACAGCGCGGCGGCGGCGTGTGCCGGGACCTCGCCCAGCATCGCGGGCGGGTCGGTGAGCAGTTCCACCTCGGTGCCGGCGGCCGGGGTCGAGGACTGGATCAGGGATTCCAGCGCGGCCACCAGACCGAGATCTTCCAGCACCAGGCTGTGCAGTCCGGAGATGGCCGCCCGGGTCTGGTGATAGGCCAGGTCGGCCAACTGCTGGGCAGCCGCGATCTGCGTCTGGGCCACTGCGGCGGCCCCGAGATCCCGCACCGCCAGATCCGCCGCGTTGAGGTGGAAGGCCAACGAGGCAAGCACCGTGATCACGCCGTCGTGTAGGTCGAAGGCGATCCGACGGCGTTCGTCCTCCTGGGCAGAGATGGCCGCCGCGATCAGCCGATCGCGTTCGGCGCGATGCCGCCCGACGGCCTGCCACAGCTGCTCGGTGTGCATGCGCAGGCCCAGCGGTGCGGCCAGTTCGATGGCCCGGTTCAGTTCGTCCTCGGTGAACGGCCGCGCGGCACTTCGGTAGGCGGCGAGGACACCGACGATTTCCCCATACAGTCCCGGGATGGGCGCGCAGATGCGGCTGATGGCGTCGGCCGGCCCCATGCCCACCAGGCGGCGATGAGTCAGGTTCCGCGGCGAGTCCCGCACTATGCGCACCGGTCGACCGTCTCGGGCCACTTGACCGGTCACGCCGAAACCCAGCGGGATCCGCAGGGATTCCGCGATCCGCGCGTCACGGGGTGCGCAGGCCGCGACGAACAGGTCATCGCTGTCCACCGCGAAAACCACGACGCTGTCCGCGGACAGATGCTCCAGCAGGTAGTCACAGTCAGGCGGGGCTGCGTTCTGACGCACAATCAACGAAAGACACCCTCGCGCAGTGCGACCGAGACGGCACCCGCCCGGTCGGCCACCTCGAGCTTGCGATACAGACCGCGCAAGTGCGTCTTGACGGTGTCCTCGCTGATCACCAGCGTGCCCGCGATCGCCTTGTTCGAGTGGCCGGCCACGAGCAGGGCAAGCACCTCCGATTCGCGTTGGGTCAGGCCCAGGTGCGCACCTGGCCAGAACTCCCCGGCGGAGATGCGCGCCGCGGACAGCGCCACCCGCCCGGCCAACGCCGGATCCACGACGGTCTCCCCGTCCCGGGCGCGCCGCAGATGACCGACCAGTTCGGTGGCGTCCACCCGCTTGAGGATGTAGCCGGACGCGCCGACCCGTAGCGCTTGGAACAGGTAGTGCTCGTCGTCGTAGACGGTCAGTAGCACGACACAGATGTTCGGATGGCGGGTGGTGATCGCCTGGCACAGGTCGATCCCGCTCGCCCGCCCCAGCCGGACGTCGCAGAGCACGACATCGGGCTGGGTGTCCGCGACCACGGCCAGCGCGTCGTCGTAGGTGGTGGCGGTGCCCGCGATCACCACCTGGTCGGAGAAGTGGGCCAGCATCGCCGTCAGGCCGTGCAGCACCATTTCGTGGTCGTCGACGAGCACCAGTCGCAGCGCCGGGCGCTGCCCGGTGGCAACCGACGATGCGCTCGGCGCGGACATGACGGACAGGCTATGGCGGTGGCGGGGTCCGCGACGATAGTCCGCCTCACATTTCATCCCCGTGCTCCCCCTGCGGGGGGAGGGAAGCGGGGCAGAAGCCGCTGTGTCTGTGACCGAACCGGAGTGCCCCTCGGAACTGACATGTATTCTGACGCTACATCAGGTTGCTCACCGGTAGGCAATTCCTGTGAGAAACCTAACGGCGCGCCGATTTGGTTTCTGCCATGACGGATGTTCAAATCACTCCGGTCCTTTCGGACGCCGAGTGTCAGGGGTTGCGCTCGGCGAGGTTGAAGCGACGCCGGCGTCTGTTCGTGGCTCGTTTCACGGGCACGAGCAGGTGGATTTTTTGGCGCGCACAAGCGGCCATCGCAAGCCAAGGACCGCCGGCACAAGCGGTCACCGCAAGCCAAAAACTGTCGGGCTGCGCCGGACCGCCGCGGGGGCGGGCCTGGTGCTGGCCGTGATCGCCGGGGCGTGCACCGTCCCCCGGGCGCCGGTGTTGGCCGCTGCGCCGGACCAAACGCCGGCCCTCGCGCAGGCCGACGTGCGGGTCATGCCCGAGCCGGCGAGCCGCGGATGGGGCCGACCGCCGCTGGCGCTCAAGGCCCCCGCCAAGGTCGGTGCCGCGCAGACCACGCCGGGGTTCGAGCCACCGCAGGCGCCCGGGCTCGACTTGGCGGCGCTGCGCCGCGCGCAGCACTACATGGGCACCACGGGTCCGTGGTCGCGCCTGTGCCTGCGGTTCGTGCGCAAGGTCTACGGGCTGGACGCGCGCGACCGCAGCGCAATCGTCGCCTGGCATGAGTCCCGGTCCAAGCACCGCGGGGATCCTCGGCCGCCGGCCGGGGTCCCGGTGTTCTGGGCGGGTGGCGGACCCGGCCACGTGGCCCTCTCCCTGGGTAATGGCTGGGTGCTCACCAGCGACTACCCCTCGCGCGGTCACGTCACGAAGGTGACGATCAGCGCGCTCGACGAGGCGTGGAACCTGCGGTATCTGGGCTGGACCGACGACCTCGAGGGCGTCGTGGTTCACCGGTGAGCTGATTCACGACGGCGGCGGGTAGACGTCGATGCCCGCCGCCACCGCGATCTGCCGGTACGCCGCGGCCAGATCCGCCAACCGCGCGTGCGCGTTCAACCCACTGGGATTGGGCGCGACCCACAATTGCGCCCCACCCAGGTCCTCCGGCTGCCGGCCGGAGAGGGCCCGCGGCCGGTCGAACGCCACGCGGTACGCCGTCACCCCGAGCACCGCCACCACCACCGGGCGGATCCGGTGCACCCGGCGCAGCAGCGCCCGCTCGCCGGCCACCAACTCCTCGCGGCTCAACTCGTCGGCCCGCGCGGTGGCCACCGGCACGATGTTGGTGATCCCCACCCCGCGGTCCTGCAGGTGCGCCAGGTCCTCCGGCCGATACCCGGTGCCCGCCGCGATCAGCCGGTCGCTGATGCCGGCCCGGTACAGCGCCGGATAGAACCGATTGCCCGGCCGGGCGAAGTGCGCCTGCACCGCCGCGGTCAGCAGCCCCGGGTTGATCCCGACGAACAGCAGCTTCGTCGACGGCCCGAGCAGGTCCGGCAACCGCGTGCCGCGGAATGACTCCAGCTGCGCCCGGGTGAACCCCACGCGCGCAGCATGCCGTGCCGTCGCCGGGTTAGCCTCGAAGGCATGAGTGTCGCGACGGGCGTGCAGTTCGAGTTCGACAACTCCTTCGTGCGTGACCTGCCGGGATTGTTCACCCCCTGGCAGCCGCAGGCAGTGCCCGAGCCCGCCCTGATCGTGCTCAACGAGCCGCTGGCCCGCGAACTCGGCCTCGACCCCGCGGCGCTGGCCGCACCCGACGGCGTGCAGATCCTGGCCGGCAACACGGTGCCGGACGGCGCGGCGAGCGTCGCGCAGGCCTACGCCGGACACCAGTTCGGCGGCTACTCCCCGCGGCTGGGCGACGGGCGGGCCTTTTTGCTCGGCGAGATTCTCGACACCAACGGCAACCGCCGTGACCTGCACCTGAAGGGCAGCGGACGCACCATCTACTCCCGCGGCGCCGACGGCCGCGCCGCGCTCGGCCCGATGCTGCGCGAATACATCATCGGCGAGGGCATGCACGCCCTGGGCATCCCGACCACCCGCGCGCTGTCTGTGGTCTTCAGCGGCGAGCACATCGCCAGAGACACCGGCCTGGTGCCCGGCGCCGTCCTGGTCCGGGTCGCGGCCAGCCACCTGCGCGTGGGCAGCTTCCAGTACGCCCGCGCCGCCGAGGATGACACCCTGCTGCGTCGTCTCGCGCTGCACGCCATCATCCGCCACCACCCCGCTGCCACCGCCGACCCGAATCCCTACGCCGCGCTGCTGCGCGGCGTCATCGAGGTGCAGGCCGCGCTGGTCGCGCAGTGGATGGGCGTCGGCTTCGTACACGGGGTGATGAACACCGACAACGTGACGATCTCCGGCGAGACCATCGACTACGGGCCCTGCGCGTTCCTCGACGGCTTCGATCCCGCCGCGGTGTTCTCCTCGATCGATTCCGGCGGCCGCTACGCCTACCAGAACCAGCCCGCGATCACCCTGTGGAACCTGACCCGGTTCGCCGAAGCGCTGCTGCCACTGCTCGCCGAGGACGGGGCGGACATTGAGATCGCCAAGGCCGAACTGGAGCGCTTCGCCGGGCTTTTCGAGGAGCGTTGGCTCCGCCTCATGCTGGGCAAGATCGGCCTGCCGGCGGACGGCGGTGACATGGCGCTGGTGCAGGGCCTGCTCGGCACGCTCGCCGGACAGCGCGCGGATTGGACCGGCTCGTTCCGCGCCCTGGCCGACGTGCTGCGTGGGGAGGACCCCGACGCGTCGTTCTTCCACCCCGACCCGGTGCGCGCCTGGGTGGCCGACTGGCGCGTCGCGTTGGACGGCGCCGGGATCGTGCCCGAGGCCGCAGCCGCCGCGATGGACCGGATCAACCCGCTCTACATCCCGCGCAACCACCTCGTCGAGGCCGCGCTGAGCGCCGCCGAGTCCGACGACCTCACCCCACTGCACGACCTCATCGACGCCATCACCCACCCCTACGACCGCCGTCCCGGCCTGGACGCCTATGCCCAGCCGGCCCCCGACAACTTCGGCCCCTACCGCACCTTCTGCGGCACCTGAGCGGTCCGCGGAGTACCCCCGAAAGCGCAGAACGGTACGGATAGGACGCGGGATTCGCGTACGGTTCTGCGCTTTCGGGGAGAACGAGTGTTGCTCGCGGGGCTTGTGGTGCCCGTGCTCAATGAGGGATGTAGACGCCGCGGCGGGCGAAGGCGTCCCTGGTGCGCTCGATCACGGTCGCCGGTCGCTGCAATAGATCGGTCGACGTCGATTTCAGCAGGATCCAGTCGTTGCGAATTAGCCCCTCGTCCCGCTTGATGTCGAGCTCCCACTGGCGGCGCTCACGATGGCGCTCGCTCTCGTATTCGTGGGCGATGCGGATCCAGTCCCACTGAAGATCCGGTTCCGCCAGCCATTCACCGTCCTCGTCGTAGACCGCCTCGTTCGATTTCGGCTCGGGAAAGCCGGCCGACACCAATAGGAAGCGGAGTCGTGATTCCATCGGTGACTTCGATGCGGGATCGAGCCACTTCAGGCCTTCGCGCGCGAGGACGACGCCGCGTCGCCCGCGCCCCAGACGCAGGCCGCGCTCCAACTCCTCGACGCGGCCCGGGCACAGGGCGGCCAAGCCGTCGCCGGCCTGCACCAACGCCATCAAGTCCAACCGCGAGGCAAGGTCCAGGTAGGTCCGCGCGGGCGTCGTCACCGGCAGATCGTTGCGCCACGTCGGCGGTCCGTATCCGCCGATCCGATGACCAACGACGCCCGCGATCCGGGGTTCGATCAGCTGCTGCGTGCAGAAGTGGATCAGCGGATCGGCCGGGACTGTGATGCCCAGCAGTTCGGCGGCGGTGTAGTGGCTGAAAACGGCATCGTCGGGCAACAACAGTCGCAGCGCGCGGCAGCGCTCGACCAGGTCATTCCGTGTGCTTGCGGGCACCCATAGCGACCGGGCGACCTGGCGATTGCGTCGACGGTTCTCCAACCGTCGACGGGTGAAGCCACCGGCACGGGCTGTCGGTGTGAGCGTCGGCCCGTCCAGCGCGCGAGAAGTGTCATCCACAGCGCGGAGGTTGGCGCAAACAATGGCCTCCGCGCAGGCGTTCTCGGCGCCTGTGGATATCGCCCGTACGTTTGCCGCCGTCCCACCGTTCCCACACGTCGCAGCACCTCTCCCGAAAGCGCAGAACCGTACGCCTCCGGGCGCCTTTCGACGTACCGTTCTGCGCTTTCGGGGATACGGGGCGCACCGCATATCCTCGGCGCATGCTGCTCTCCGATCGCGACATCCACGACCAGATCAAGAACAACCGGGTGGTGCTGGATCCGTTCGACGCAGCGATGATCCAGCCGTCCAGCGTGGATGTCCGTCTCGACCGCTACTTCAGGGTGTTCGAGAACCACCGCTACCCGCACATCGACCCGGCCGATGAGCAGCCCGAGCTGACCCGCATGGTGGAGCCCGCCGCCGACGAGCCGTTCATCCTGCACCCCGGCGAGTTCGTACTGGCCTCCACCTACGAGTGCGTCACGCTGCCCGACGACATCGCGGCGCGGCTGGAGGGCAAGTCCAGTCTCGGCCGGCTCGGCCTGCTCACCCACTCCACCGCCGGGTTCATCGACCCCGGCTTCACCGGGCACGTCACCCTCGAGCTGTCCAATGTGGCCACGCTGCCGATCAAGCTGTGGCCGGGTATGAAGATCGGCCAGCTGTGCTTCTTCCAGCTGTCCTCACCGAGCGAGCACCCGTACGGCTCGGCCAAGCACGGCTCCCGCTACCAGGGTCAGCGCGGCCCCACCGCGTCCCGGTCTTTCCAGAACTTCCACCGCACCGAGGTATGAGCTCCTACGCCCGGTGCCACGCGCCCCGGAACCCCGCGGGCTGATCATCGATCACTTCGATTGAGGCGTTGGGGAGGGGCCCGGTCGGCCCTCGGCCAGCCGGGCAAGGTTCAGCAACTGGCGCCGCGACATCACCAGATCACCAGCCGCGATCAGCTGCGCCTGCACCCGGCGAGGCGGCAACACCACCTTCAACAACAGCCGACTCGCGTCGTCCCGGACCGGCACCAGAACCCAGGACATCAATGCGCCCATGATCCGGCCGGTCAGGTGCACCCCCGGCTCCACTGCCAGCACCCGTCCGATGGGTCGCCCCGCGGAAGCAGTGAGCCGGTCGCCGGGCACCGGGTCGGGCAGGTCCCTCAACTCCCGCGGCGAGCGACGCCCCAGGTTGTCGATCCAGTCATAGGAGTACGGCGCCAGCCGGATCTGCCGTACCCACGGCCACACCGCAGCCGCCGGGGCCCGCACGGTGACACCGCGCCACGCGGCCGGTGCCGGCCCCGAGGCGAACGCGTCGCACGGGTAAGGCCGAGCGACCTCTGCGTCGCTCACCCCCCACCGGTCGCCGATCACCCGTCGGTGCCCGCACCCGGGTCGTCGTCGGTGGCACCCGTCGGCTCCACGACGGCGGGTTCGGCGGTATCAGTCTCTGACGGCCCGTCAGCCGCCATGCCCACCCTAACCGGCTTCATCGCCCGCACCATCAGCTGCGCCACATCGATGACCTCGACGTGTGCGGGCGCGGCCCCCGACGACTGCTTGCCGGCCACCGAGTCGGAGATCATCGTCTTGCAGAACGGGCAACCGGTGATGATCGCGTCCGGCGACAGGGCCAGCGCCTCCTCGGTGCGGTTGTCGTTGATCCGCTGCCCGATGGTCTCCTCCATCCACATGCGCGCGCCGCCCGCGCCGCAGCAGAAGGAGCGCTCCTTCGACCGTTCCATCTCCTTGTACTGCAGCCCGCCGACCTTCGCGATCAGCTCGCGCGGCGGGGAGTAGACCTTGTTGTGCCGACCGAGGAAGCACGGGTCGTGGTAGGTCGCGGTCGACGTGACCTGCTGCTGCGGCACCAACTTGCCCGCGGCAACGAGGTCGTTGAGCAGTTGGGTGTGGTGCACGACCTCGTAGTTGCCGCCGAGCTGCTCGTACTCCCGGCCCATGGTGTTGAAGCAATGCGGGCAGGTCGCCACGATCTTGGTGACCTTGGCCTCGTTCAGCGTCTCCACGTTCTGCTGGGCGAGCATCTGGAACACGAACTCGTTGCCCATTCGCCGCGCCGGGTCACCGGTGCACGTCTCGGCCTGCCCGAGGATCGCGTACTTCACCCCGGCAATATTCAGCAGCTCGGCGACGGCCTTGGTGGTCTTCTGCGCCTTGTCGTCCAACGCTCCGGCGCAGCCGACCCAGAACAGGTAGTCCAGCTCGGAGGCGTCCTCGACGTCCTCACCGAGCACCGGGACGTCGAACCCGAGGTCCTTGGTCCACTCGGTGCGCATCCGCGCGGGCATGCCCCACGGGTTGCCGGCCTTCTCCAGGTTCCTCAACATCCCGCCGGCCTCGGCCGGGAACGAGGACTCGATCATCGTCTGGTAGCGGCGCATGTCGACGATGTGGTCGATGTGCTCGATGTCCACCGGGCACTGCTCCACGCAGGCACCGCAGTTGGTGCACGACCACAGGACGTCCGGGTCGATCACCCCGCCCTCGGACAGCGGGGCCACCAGCGGCCGCTCCGCCTCGGCCTTCACCGCGTCCGGCAGCGAGTCGCGTTGTTCCTCCGGGGTCAACAACCACGGCGCCTTGGCGAACGCGTGGTCGCGCAGATCGAGGATGAGCATCTTCGGCGACAGCGGCTTGCCGGTGTTCCACGCCGGGCACTGCGACTGGCACCGCCCGCACTCGGTACACGTCGCGAAATCGAGGAATCCTTTCCAGGTGAAGTCCTCGATCTTCCCCCGACCGAAGATGTCGACGTCCGGGTCGGCCTCCTCGAAGTCCAGTTCCTTGCCCGCGGACTGCATCGGCAGCAGCGGCCCCAGGCCGTCGGGCTTGCGCGCGAACGCCACGTTCAGCGGCGCGATGAAGATGTGCATGTGCTTGGAGTAGACGACGATCACCAGGAAGCTCAGCATCACCCCGATGTGCGCCATCAGGCCGATGGTCTCGAGGACGTCGAGTGTGTCGCCGCTCGCGTGGTCGAAGATCTTGCTCGCCGCATGTGAGGCATAGGCGCCCTTGCCGTAAGGGAAATTGCCGTTGGCGTAGGACGCGCCGCGGAAGAAGAACATCGTCCAGATGACGTTGAAGATCATGAACAGGATCAGCCAGGCGCCGCCGGTGTGCGAGCCCTTGAACCGGGACTCGCGGTCCAGCCGCGCCGGGGAGTCCTTCCACCGGATTATCGAGAACACGATGATGCCGAGCAGCGCGAGCAGCGCGATGGTGTCCTGCGCAAAGCCCAGGACGTCCCAGTGCCCGACGAGCGGGATGTGGAAGGCCTCCTTGAACAGGGAGCCGTAGGCCTCCAGGTACACCGTCGCCAGGATCACGAACGCCCAGAACACGACGAAGTGCGCGGCACCGGGGATCGACCACTTCAGCAGCTTGCGCTGCCCGAACACCTCGACGATCTGACGCTTGATCGCCGCACCGATCTTCGGCCGCTCGATGTTGGTCAACCGGTCCGGGGCCGGCTGCCCGGTCATCGCCAGCCGGTACAGCCACAGCGACCGCCGCCCGGCAATCGGGAGTACGGCCAGGGTCATACCCAGGCCGATGATGATGCGGGTCGCCGTCATGCGCCTACTCCCTGTATCCGGGCTCGACTGTCGGGCGCACAGCCCGAACTGCCGCGACGCTATCGCTCGGTGAACTCTCGCCGAGGACGGCGCGACCGACGAATAGTACTCGTCAGTAACTAACCGGGGAGCAGGGCCCCTGCTGACCTGGCGTCAGATCAGGGTCCGGTGACCCGAATCGTCTCGACATCGTCGACGTACCGGCCGCCGCCCTTGTCCCCCGGCACCGCCAGTCGGGGCGTCGTCAACGGCTTGCCGTCCTCACTGATGGCCAGCACGATCTGTGTCTTCGCCAACTCGGGCATGATCTCGCCCCAGGCGATCAACGCCCGGTAGTTGTTGGAACCGGTTACCAGGATCCCCCAGCCCAACGCGTCGTTCTTTCCGGCGCTGAACCTGGGCCCGGCCTTGGACAGGACGTCGAGCAACAGGGGGCCGCTGAACGTGTGGTGCCGGAGCACCTCGGCGGGCATGCCGCCCAGGTAGGTGACCTTCACCGTGTGCTGCTTGTATTTGGCGAGGTCGGCCCGCGTCAGCGTCAACGGGTGGCGGACCTGCCCGGTGACCCGGGCGGCGCCCCCGTGCGCGTCCGCGGACGCATTCGCGCTGGTCTGGGCGACGGCGACGCCGCCAGCACACAGCAATGCGGCGGTCAGGGCGAGCGGAACGAATCTGGGCACGTGCCCTCCTCTATGAGGCTTGTGACAGGTCAATTGGGTGCGTAGAAGGGCGTGCGCCCGTGGCAGATGCGAGCCTCAAAAAACGCCGCGAATCATGCTAACCCGGACGTTCGTCGCGCGTCCCGGGTGTCAGCGGGTCCGCACCGATGCACTGGTGCTGGAATGTGCAGGTGCCGGAGGCCATCCAGATCGATGGGCGGGCACTGCCGATCGCCCGGGTGGTGGCCGTCGCCCGGGACGAGGCCGCCGTCGCCCTCACCGCCGAGGCGTTGAGTGCGATCGCGGCGACGCGTGCCCGGGTTGAGGAACTGGCCGCTTCCGACACCCCCGTCTACGGCATCTCCACCGGCTTCGGCGCGCTGGCCACCCGGCACATCCCGCCTGCCGACCGGGTCGCGCTGCAACGCAGCCTGATCCGTTCGCACGCCGCGGGCAGTGGGCCGGAGGTGGAACGGGAGGTGGTGCGCGCGCTGATGCTGCTCCGGCTGCGCACCCTGGCCACCGGCCGGACCGGCGTGCGCCCGGAGACCGCGCTGGCGTTGGCCGGGTTGCTGAACGCCGGGCTCACCCCGGTGGTCCCGGAGTACGGCAGCCTGGGCTGCTCCGGGGACCTCGCCCCGCTCGCCCACGTCGCGCTCGCGCTCACCGGTGAGGGCACCGTGCGCGACGCAGCCGAGGACCTCTTCCCTGCCGACGAGGCGCTGGCCGCGGCCGGCCTGAACCCGATCACGCTGGCCGAGAAGGAAGGCCTGGCGCTGATCAACGGCACCGACGGGATGCTCGGCATGCTCGCGTTGGCCTGCCACGACCTGCTCGGGTTGCTGCGCCACGCGGACCTGGCCGCCGCGATGAGCACCGAGGCCCTGCTCGGCACCGACCGGGTGTTCGCCGACGACCTGTCCGCGCTGCGCCCGCACCCCGGTCAGGCCGCGTCCGCAGCCAACCTGTCCGACCTGCTCGTCGGCTCGCCGATCGTGGCCTCGCACGCCGGCGCCGAGGACGCCCGGGTGCAGGACGCGTACTCGCTGCGCTGCGCGCCCGCGGTGCACGGGGCGGCCCGGGACACCCTGGACCACGCGCGCGCCGTCGCCGAGCGGGAATTGGCCGCGGCCATCGACAATCCGGTGGTGCTGCCGGACGGCCGTGTCGAGTCCAACGGCAACTTCCACGGCGCCCCGGTCGGCTACGCGCTGGACTTCCTGGCGATCGCGGTCGCCGACGTGGCCTCGATGTCCGAGCGCCGTACCGACCGGATGCTGGACCGCAACCGCTCCGCCGGCCTGCCCGCGTTCCTCGCCCACGATCCCGGCGTGGATTCCGGGTACATGATCGCCCAGTACACGCAGGCCGGGATCGTCGCCGAACTCAAACGGCTGGCGGTGCCCGCGAGCGTCGACTCGATTCCGTCCTCGGCGATGCAGGAGGACCATGTGTCGATGGGGTGGGCGGCGGGCCGCAAACTGCGCCGCGGGCTGGACGGGATGACCCGGGTGGTGGCCATCGAGTTGCTGACCGCCGCCCGTGCGCTGGACCTGCGCGCGCCGTTGTCACCCGCCCCGCGCACCGGCGCCGCCCGCGACGCGCTGCGCCGGGTGGTGCCCGGCCCCGGCCCGGACCGCTACCTGGCCGCGGACATCGAGGCGGCGGTAACCGCGGTGCGCCGGGGCACCCTGCTGGCCGTGGTGGGGGAGCTGCAGTGAGCGGGATACGGGCGGCGCGCGGTAGCGAGCGCACTGCGCTCAGCTGGCAGACCGAGGCCGCGCTGCGCATGCTCAACAACAACCTGGACCCTGAGGTCGCCGAGCACCCCGAGGAATTGATTGTTTACGGCGGCAGCGGCAAGGCCGCCCGGGACTGGCCCAGTTACCGGGCGTTGGTCCGCACCCTCACCGATCTGGAAACCGACCAGACCCTGCTGGTGCAGTCCGGCCGTCCGGTCGGGGTGCTGCGCACCCACGAATGGGCACCGCGGGTACTGATCGCCAACTCCAACCTGGTCCCCGACTGGGCCAACTGGGACGAGTTCCGCCGACTGGAAGCCGCCGGGCTGACCATGTTCGGGCAGATGACCGCCGGCTCGTGGATCTACATCGGCTCGCAGGGCATCCTGCAGGGCACCTACGAGACGTTCGCCGCGGTCGCCGCCAAACGCTTCGGCGGCACGCTGGCCGGCACCGTCACGTTGACCGCCGGCCTGGGCGGCATGGGCGGCGCGCAGCCACTGGCCGTCACCATGAACGGCGGAGTGGCGATCGTCGTGGAGTGCGACCCGTCGCGCATCTCTCGACGGTTGGAACAGCAATACCTCGACGTGTACGCATCGTCGTTGGACGACGCGCTGTGGCAGGCCGAAGAGGCCCGCGCAGCCCGAAAACCCTTGTCCATCGGGGTTCTGGGCAACGCCGCCGAGGTGCTGCCCGACCTGGTCGGCCGCGGCCCGGGCATCGACATCGTCACCGACCAGACCTCCGCGCACGACCCGTTGGCCTACCTGCCGGTGGGCCTGACGCTGGAGTCGTGGGCCAAGCTTCGCGCGGAGAACCCGCGGGCGTGCGCGGACCGCGCCCGGCAGTCGATGGCCGAGCACGTCGAGGCGATGGTCGGGTTCTCCGACGCGGGCGCCGAGGTGTTCGACTACGGCAACTCGATCCGCGCCGAGGCGCAGGCGGCCGGCTACCGGCGCGCGTTCGACTTTCCCGGCTTCGTGCCCGCCTACATCCGGCCGATGTTCTGCGAGGGCCGCGGGCCGTTCCGCTGGGTCGCGCTGTCCGGTGACCCGGCCGACATCGCGGCCACCGACGATGCCATCTGCGCGATGTTCGCCGACAACGACCGCATCACCCGGTGGATCGAGCAGGCCCGGCAGAAGGTGCGCTTCCAGGGCCTGCCCGCGCGCATCTGTTGGCTGGGTGCCGGCGAGCGGGACCGGGCCGGGTTGGCGTTCAACCAGATGGTGGCCGACGGGAAACTGCAGGCGCCGATCGTCATAGGCCGCGACCACCTGGACTGCGGCTCGGTGGCCTCGCCGTATCGGGAGACCGAGGCCATGGCCGACGGCTCCGATGCGATCGCCGACTGGCCGCTGCTCAACGCGATGGTGAACGTGGCGTCCGGGGCCACCTGGGTGTCCATCCATCACGGCGGCGGGGTCGGCATGGGCCGTTCCATCCATGCCGGGCAGGTGATCGTCGCCGACGGCACCGAGCTGGCCGCAGAGAAGCTGGAGCGAGTGCTCACCAACGATCCAGCCACCGGAGTGATCCGGCACGTCGACGCCGGCTACCCGCGAGCCCGCGAGGTGGCCACCGAACGCGGCCTGCCCATCCCGATGGCGTCTGACCTGCAGTGAAGATGAGCGCGATTCGTCCGCGTGCCCGCGGCCTTCCGAACGCCGGGCGGAGATACGTTGGGACCGTCATGTGTGCGCCGGCCCGCCGGCGCCCCGTCCGATTCCTCCGGTGGTCTGTCCGGTGATCGAGTTCGAAGGCGTCACGAAGGTCTTTTCCGGCGGCACCGTCGCCGTCGAGGATCTCAGCCTGGTCGCGCCCGCAGGCCGCACCACCGTGGTGATCGGGCCGCCGGGTAGCGGTAAGACTGTGCTGCTGCGCATGGTCAACCGGATGCTGGATCCGTCGGCCGGCCGGGTGTTGTTGGACGGCGCACCGAACACCACCGCGCGCCGTTCGCAGCTGCGTCGCGGCGTCGGCTACTTCGTGCAGGGCGGCCTGTTTCCGCACCGCACGGTGTCCCACAACGTGGAGACCGTCCCGCTGTTGGCCGGCGCCGACCGGTCCACCTCGCGACAGATCGCGTTGGCCCTGCTCGAGCGGGTCGGCCTGTCCTCGGTGTTCGCCGACAAGTACCCCGGTCAGCTCTCCGCCGGCCAGCAGGCCCGGGTCGGGTTGGCCCGTGCGCTGGCCGCGGACCCCCCGGTGCTGTTGATGGACAACCCGTTCGCCGGGTTGGACCCCGCGGTGCGCGGTGACCTGCAGGACGACCTTTTGGAGCTGCAGCGCATCGCCCCGAAGACCATCCTGTTCACCACGCAGGACATCGACGAGGCCATCAAGCTCGGCGATCAGATCGCGGTCATGTCCGAGGGCCGCATGGTGCAGTTGGCCACTCCGCAGACGCTGTTGTCCCACCCCGGCAGCGACTTCGTCGCCGACCTGCTCGGCCGTGACCGCGGCATCCGCAAGCTGACGTTCCTGCCGGCCGGCGAGCTGCCGCTGTCCCCGGCGGCCACCGTGCAGGCCGGCACCACCGGTTTCCGTGCCCGGGCCATCGCCGACTCCCATCGGGAGCGGTGGCTGCTGGTGCTCGACCCGGAACGTCGCCCGCGTGGCTGGGTGGACAGCGCGGTGCTCGGGCCGGACGAGATCATCTCCGGCTCCGTGGTGCACCCGCTCGGTGGCACGTTTTACGCCGACGAATCGGTGCTCGCCGCGCTGGACGCAGCGATCCTGTCCGCGGCCGGGTTGGCCGTCTGCCTGGGTGACGACGGCCGCATCCTCGGCGTGGTCAGCCACACCGAGATCGCGCGGTACCTGACCGGGCAGCGACCCGCCGTGCCGGTGTCCAACCCCTTCCCGGTCAGTGGGCCCGCGGCCACCGCCGCCGCCCCGATCCCAGCACCCGCGCCGATTCCGGAACCGCCGCCCGCGCCGGAACCGCCCCCGGCACCACCGCCCGCGCAGGCGCAGGTCGAGGCTGAGGAGTTCGAGGACGACGCCGCCGAGGAGCCGGCCACCGCGGTGCTGCCCGTCGTCGAGGAGGCCGCCGGGCCGGTCAGCCCCGTCCGCAAGGCAACCCAGACCGCTCCCGTGCCGGTGGTCAAGGAGACGCGGCCGGCCCCGGTGCCCAAGCCCGCGACGCCGGCGCCCGTCCCCGAGCCGGTCGCGGTCCGCACCGAACCCGCGGAGGCCGAGGCAGAGGCTGCGCCCGCGGAAACCGCGTCCGCCGGAACCACGACCTCGTCGCAGAACTTCGCCGCCGGCCGGTGGGAGTGGAACGCGGAGACCGGTGAGTGGGTTCAGCTCGCCGACTCGGAGCGCTCCGAGGCGGAGACGTGAGCTGGGCCTGGGAGAACCGCAGCTTTCTGGGGCGGATGACGGGGGAGCACCTCTATCTGGCGTTGGTGCCGCTGCTGATCGGCTTCCTGCTCGCGGTGCCGCTGGGCCTGTTCCTGGCCCGCGCGCGCTGGGGGCGGCCGGCGGTGCTCGGTTTGTGTGTGCTGCTCGAGGCGATCCCGGTGCTCAGCTGGTTCGTGTTCCTGCCCGCGATCATCGACACCACGCTGCCGGAGCGGACCAACGTGCTCGTCGGGTTGACCCTCGTGGTGTTCGCGATGATGACGCAGTGCATCTCGGCGGCCGTGGCCGCGGTGCCGGACGAATTGCGTGCCACCGCCGAGGGCCTGGGTTTCTCCACGTTCCGCCGGGCCTTTCAGGTGGATCTGCCGGTGGCAATGCCCGGCGTGATCGCGGGCCTGCGCACCGCCGCGGTGTCCTGCATCAGCCTGGTCACGCTGGCTGCGCTGATCGGCGTCGGCGGCTTGGGCCGGGTGATCACCGAGGGCTATTCGACCGGTTCGGACCCCGAGGTGTTGTCCTCGGTGGTCGCGGTGGTGGTGCTCGCGGTCGCGGCGGAGAACCTGCTGGTGCGGGCGCAGCGCTACTTCCTGCCCTGGTCGACGCTGGCCCCGGTGCGGTGAGGGATTCGTGAACCACGCGAGTGAGCCGGAGGCGAGTGAGCAATGAACCTCTGGTGGAATTACATCTCCGACCTGGATCACTGGAAGGCCACCGACGGCATCGCGCAGCGGCTCGGTGAGCACGTCGCGATGTCCATCGGCGCGCTGCTGATCGCCACTGTCGTCGCGCTGCCGTTGGGCATCGCGGTCGGGCACAGCGGCAAGGGTGACGATCTGCCGATCCTGTTCGGCGTGCTCGGCCGACTGTTGCCGCCTCTCGGGGTGTTCGCCTACTTCGCGATGAAGACCGAGACCGGCACCGGGCCCGCGTTCGTCATGTTGGTGCTGCTGGGGATGGCGCCGATCATGTCCGCGGGCTACGCCGGAGTGCGTCTGTTGGACCGTGCGGTGATCGAGTCTGCCCGCGCGTCGGGCATGGTGCCCATGCACGTGCTGCGGGAGATCGAACTGCCGATGGCCATGCCCCAGTTGATCGCCGGGGTGCGCCGGGCCGCGGTGGCGATCGTGTCGATGGCCGCGGTGGCCGCGTACGCCGGCGCCAAGGGCCTGGGTCGGCTGATCATCGATGGGCAGCAGCCCGATGTGCACGACTACGGCATGGTGGCCACCGGCGGTTTCCTGGTCGCCGTGCTCGCGGTGGTGCTGGACCGAATCATCGACGCGTTCGGCCGCTCACTGGTCCCGCCCGGCTTGTACGCGACTCCGTCGGCGGCGCTGAAGGAGATCCAGCCGCGCATCGCCGAGCCTTATGTCCCGCCGGTTCCGGCCACGCCCGGCTACTGAACCGTCGATGTCGTTCGACGCGCTGTGGGATGACCTGCTCGACGTCGGACGTGATGCCACGTCAGGTGGCTACTACCGGTTCACCGGTACCACCGCGGAGCTGACCTGCCGCGAATGGTTCGACGAGCAGGCCGCTGCGCGCGGCCTGGTGGTGGAGACCGACCGCAACGCCAACCTGTGGGCCTGGCACGCCCCCGACGCGCCGGGCGGGGCGATCGTCACCGGCTCGCACCTGGACTCGGTGCCCGACGGCGGGGCCTACGACGGTCCGCTCGGGGTGATCGCCGCGTTCGCCGCGTTCGACGCCCTCGCCGCTCGCGACGCGTTGCCCGTCGTGCCGTTTGCGATCGCGGCGTTCGCCGAGGAGGAGGGCGCTCGCTTCGGTGTGCCCTGCCTCGGGTCCCGCTTGCTCACCGGCGCCCTGCCCGCGGATGCGGTACTCGCCCGGCGGGACGCGGACGGGACGGCGCTGGCCGAGGTGTGGGCCGCGCTCGGCGCGCGAAACCCCGGGCCGGACCCGCAACGGTTGGCGCGGATCGGCGCGTACCTCGAGTTGCATGTGGAGCAGGGCCGCGGACTGGTGCACACCGGGCATGCCCTCGGGCTCGCCTCCGGGTTGCGTCCGCACGGACGGTGGCGGCTGAGCTTCCACGGCGCACCCGACCATGCGGGCACCACGGCGCTGGTCGACCGGATGGACCCGATGCTCACGGTGGCGCGGTGCGTCATGGACGTGCGCGAGGCGGCGACGCGGCACAACGCGGTGGCCACCGTCGGGCGCATCCGGGTGGTGCCCAACGCCACCAATGTCATCCCGTCGCTGGTCGAGGTCTGGCTGGACGCCCGGGCAGGCGACGAGGCCACGGTGCGGGCGGTGGTCGACGACGTCGTCGGCCGCGTCGCGGCGCACGCCACGCTCGACGGGATCAGCGTCGACCTGGTCGAGGAGTCCTGGTCCCCCGCGGTGCACTTTGATCCCGGGTTGGCCGGTCGGTTGGCAGCGCGACTGGGCGGGGTGCCGGTGCTCGGCTCCGGCGCCGGGCACGACGCCGGGGTGCTCGCCGCGGCCGGGGTGCCGACCGCGATGCTGTTCGTGCGCAACCCCACCGGCGTCTCGCACGCCCCCGCCGAGCACGCCGAGCGGGACGACTGCCTGGCCGGGGTCGCCGCGCTGGCCGCCTGCATCAGCGAGCTCGCCGGATGACCCCCCATCACTACTGGTGCGAGCACGCGTGGACGCCGCCGGATGTGGTGCATCACGGCCTGCTGCTGGAGATCAGCGACGGGCGGTTCAGTGCCGTCGAGCCCGTGGTGGCCGCGCCCGCCGGGGCGACGGTGTTGCGCGGCCTGAGTTTGCCCGGCCTGGCCGACGCCCATTCCCACGCCTTCCACCGGGCGTTGCGGGCCCGCGGCGGCGGCGCGGACTTCTTCGGCTGGCGCGACGGCATGTACGCCATCGTCCAGCGCCTGGACCCGGACTCCTACCTGGCGCTGGCCCGCGCGGTGTACGCCGAGCTGGCACTGGCCGGCGTCACCTGTGTCGGGGAGTTCCACTACCTGCACCACGCGTCCGACGGGGACCGCTACGTGGACCCGAACGCGATGGGCCACGCGGTCGCGCAGGCTGCGCGGGAGGCCGGCATCCGGATCACCGTACTGGACACCTGCTACCTGTCCGGTGGCTTCGGCGCGGACCTGACGCCAGCTCAGCTCCGCTTCTCCGACGGCGATATTCACAGCTGGCTGGACCGCGTGTCCCGGTTCAACCCCGGTGCCGGAGCCCGGCTGGGTGCGGGGGTGCACTCGGTGCGGGCGGTGCCGCTGGACGCCATCGAGCTGGTCGCCGAATGGGCCGCCCGCGGCGTCCCGTTGCATGCACACGTCTCCGAACAAGCCGCGGAGAACGAGGCCTGCCGCGCGGCGTATGGCCGCACCCCGACCGAGGTGCTGCATCGGGCCGGCGCGCTGGCCAGCAACCTGACCGCGGTGCACGGCACGCACCTCACCGCCGGCGACATCGAGCTGCTCGGGTTGAACGGGTCAGCCGTGTGCCTGTGCCCCACCACCGAACGCGACCTCGCCGACGGCATCGGCCCGACCGCCGCGCTGCACGCCGCCGGCGTCACGCTGACCCTGGGCTCGGACAGCCACGCGGTGATCGACGTGTTCGAGGAGGCCCGCGCGGTGGAGATGCACGAACGCCTGGTCAGCGGGACCCGCGGCCACCTCGACGCCGACGCGCTGCTGCGCGCCGCGACCGTGGCCGGGCACGCCTGCCTGGGCTGGCCGGACGCCGGCCGGCTGGAGGTCGGCGCGCGTGCGGACCTGGTCAGCGTCGCGTTGGACTCGGTACGCACCGCCGGTGGCCCCCCGGACGCCCGCACCGCGGTGTTCGCCGCGACCGCCGCCGATGTGCGGCACGTGATCGCGTCGGGCCGGGTCATCGTCGCCGACGGCCGACACACTCTGCTCGACGACGTCCCCGCCGCCCTGCGCACCGCTATCGAGCCCCTGTGGTGAGCGCCCCCCGTTCGCTCATTCATGAGCGGGGCGTCATTTCCGTGCCCGAATTGCCCCGGTTCCATGACGCCCCGGGTATGACAGAACTCCGCCAGATCATGAATGAGCAACGGGTGGCGCCATGAGTTCGGTGCTGCTGACGGACATCGCGAGGCTGGTCACCAACGACCCGGCCGCCGGGCCCGGTCTGCTCGGTGAGGTACCCGTCGCGGCGCTGGTCGTGGTCGCGGGGAAGGTGGCGTGGGTGGGGCCCGCGCGCGGCGCCCCGGCCTGCGACGCCCGGCTATCCGCCGCCGGCGGGGCGGTGCTGCCCGGTTTCGTGGATTCGCACACCCACCTGGTATTCGCCGGCGACCGGCTCGCCGAGTTCACCGCGCGGATGAGCGGCCGCCGGTATGAAGCCGGCGGGATCGCCACCACGGTGGCCGCCACCCGCGCCGCCCCCGATGAGGTGCTGCTCGCGCACACCGCGCGGCTGATCGGGGAACTGCAGGCGAGCGGCGTGACCACCGTGGAGATCAAGTCCGGCTACGGGCTGTCGGTCGCCGACGAGGCGCGCTGTCTGGCCGTGGCCGGACAGTTCACCGAGGAGACCACCTTCCTCGGTGCGCACGTGGTGCCCGCCGAGTACGCCGAGGACCGCGCGGCTTACCTGGACCTGGTCACCGGTCCGATGCTGGCTGCGGTGAGACCGCACGCTCGCTGGATCGACGTGTTCTGCGACCGCGGCGCGTTCGACGTCGAGGAGGCCCGGGCGGTGGCCCTGGCCGGACAGGCGGCGGGGCTCGGCCTGCGCATGCACGTCAACCAACTCCAACCCGGCCCCGGCGCGCTGCTGGCCGTCGAACTCGACGCGGCCAGCGCCGATCACTGCACCCACCTCACCGACGCCGACGTCGACGCGCTCGCGCACTCGACCACCGTGGCCACCCTGCTGCCGGGCGCGGAGTTCAGTACCCGCGCGCCCTACCCGAACGCCCGGCGCCTGCTGGACGCCGGCGTCACGGTGGCGCTGGCCACCGACTGCAACCCGGGCTCCTCGTACACCACCTCGATGCCGTTCTGTATCGCGCTGGCGGTGCGGGAGATGGGCTTCACCCCGGACGAAGCGGTGCATGCGGCCACCGCCGGCGGGGCCCGCGCGTTGCGCCGCGACGACATCGGCGTGCTGCGTCCGGGAGCGCGGGCGGACCTGGTGATGCTGGCCGCCCCCGACGCGGGGTACCTGGCCTACCGGCCGGGGGTGGCGATGGTCGCCGGGGTGTGGCAGGACGGCCACCCCATCCGATGACGCTGTCGATCAGATGACGCCGGAGAAGACCCACCGGGCGATCGGGATCAACAACGGCGCGGTTCCGACCAGCAGGCCGAGCGCCGTCAGCAACGCGATCGCCCGCGTGCGCAGCGCCGGTCCACCGCTCGAGGCGCGCATGGTCCGCAGCACAACCGCAGGATAACGGCGGTTTTTCCCGGGAAAACCCTGCTCGCGGTCAAGCCCTGGCGCCCGCAGAAAGCCTGCGTTATGTCCGAAATCTCCTAACCGTTGCCTTTCGCCCCGGGTCGCATGCCAAACTCCCCGCAAACGCTCATGCGCCACGCGACCGGCAAGGAGAACCACCGATGCACCCACGCCGGCTGCTCGCGGTGACCGCGGTGCTCGCCGCGGTGGCTTGGGGTAATCAGGTGGTACATGCCGATCCCGGGCCCGCGCAGAGCCCGACATCGCTGCTCCCGGTCGGCGCCCCGTCCGCGGCCTCGTTGGCCGCGCAACGGGTGCTGGAGGGCGTGGCCGGCGCTCCGCTGACCATTGTCCGGGATGCCCGCGGGCTGGCCCACACGTTCGGCACGTCTCCATTGCATCCGCTGGCGCTGCCCGCGGGTGCGGCGGTGAGCAGCCCGCAGGCCATGGCCCGTGCCCAACTGGCCCGGGTTGCGCCGCTGTTCGGGCTCACCGACGTCACCCACGACGTGGTTCTGGAGCCGCGCCCGGACGGGCTGCCCAGCCGGCCCGACGAGGACCTGATCGTGCGCTTCCAGCAGCTGCGCGGTGCGTTGCCGGTGCTCGGCGGCGAACTGTCCGTGGTGCTGGACCCGGCCGGTGCGCTGAAGTCGGTCACCGGGGAGACGCTGCCGACGGCCGCACCCCCGCCCGCCGCGACCACGACCGCGGCGCGGGCGAAGCAGATCGCGCTGGCCCTGGTCGCCCGCGACCACCCGCACACCCCGCGCACCTGGCTGCGCACGAGCACCCCGCAACGGTGGTGGTTCGACCCCGCGTTGATCGGCGTGCCCGCGGCCGAGCACCTGCTCGCCGGTCCGGTGTGGCGCCTGGAGGTCGCCGACGGCGGCGCGGTGCGCGAGAGCGTGCTGGTCGACTCGCAGACCGGCCGGGTGCCGCTGCACTGGAACATGATCAACGACGCGTTGCAGGAGGCGGTCTGCGACGGCAGCAACAAGCCGGACAAGAACCTCACCGGGCCGGACTGCGTGAAGGCCAAATACGTCCGGGTCACCGGGCAGACCGCGACCAAGAACTCCGAGGTCGATCAGTCCTATGACAACGGCGCCCGGACCGCGACGTTCTACCAGAACTACGTCGACACCGACCTGACCTCGTTGCTCGGCCTGGACGCCGGGGACGGCAAGAAGATCCGGTCCACGGTGCGCTTCTGCCCGGACGACGACACCTGCGCGCTGTCCGGCGGGCTGCTGTCCAACGCGTTCTGGAACGGCCGCGGCATGTACTACGGCAACGGCTGGACTGCCGGCGACGATGTGGTCGCCCACGAGCTGACGCACGGCGTCACCGAGCGCACCTCCAAGCTGCTGTACCTCTACCAGTCCGGCGCAATCAACGAATCAATGTCCGACGTCTTCGGTGAGCTCACCGACCTGACCGACGGCTGGGACGGCACCGGCATCCAGACCCCATGGGTGATCGGCGAGGACGCGCCGCTGGTCTCGGTCCCGTTGCGCAACATGGCTGATCCGACGTCCACCCTCGGCGACGCCCAGCCGGACAAGATGACCAGTTCGTACTACAAAGCGGATCTGACCTTCACCGACAACGGCGCAGTGCACGACAACAGCGGGGTGGGCAACAAGGCCGCCTACCTCATCGCGCACGGCGCCACCTTCAACGGCCAAGCCATCTCCGGCATCGGCTACGGCAAGACCGCGACGTTGTACTTCCGCGTGGAGAACATGCTCACCTCCGGCGCGGACTACAACGACCTGGGCAACACACTGAACCAGGCATGCAGCGATCTGATTGGGCATCACGCTTTCACCACGAACACCTGCGCGCAGGTGAAGGCGACCGTGCTGGCCACCGAGATGGCCAAGCAGCCGGTGGTGCCCAACGCGGCCGCGCCCGAGGCGTCGCTCTGCCCGAGCGGGCAGCATCGGGCGACGATCCTCTACGACAGCTTCGAGAACCTCTCCACCAAGCGCTGGTCGCTGGGCGGGCAGTGGATCAAGATCCCGGACTACGCGGAGAACGGGAAGTACAGCGTCTACGGTGTGGAGCCCGACCATGCCACGTCGAGTTCGATGACGCTCAAGACGCCGATCTCGGTGCCGCACGGGGTGACCACGTACCTGCGCTTCGCCCACCAGTACCGCTTGGACGCGGGTTTGTTCAACGGCCCGTACTACGACGGGGTGCGGGTGGAGTACCGGGTGTCCGGGGATTCCACCTGGCACACGCTGTCCGCGAAGTCCTGGCAGAACGGCCCGACCAACAAGATCACCCCGGCGGGCGGTTCGGCCTACACCGGCTGGGGCGGTGACAGCCACGGTTACCTGTCCAGCAAGGTGAACCTCAACTTCCTGGCCGGCAAGAACGCCTACTTCCGCTGGCGCATTTTCGGTGACAAGCAGACCGCCGTGGACGGCTGGACCGTCGACGACGTGCGCTGGTTCACCTGTGGCGGCAAGACACCGAGCAGCGTGGCGCACGCCACCGCCTCGGCGAGCAAGCAGGCCATCAAGGTCGCCTGGGACGAGCCGTATTACCCGACGCCGACCGGCATCACGAAGTACAAGATCCACGAGGCGAGCGCGGGCAGCCGCACCCGTGACCCGAAGGTGCGCTCCACCACCTTCCACGGGCTGAAGAAGGGCAAGAAGTACACGTTCACCGTGACGCCCTACGCGGCCGGCGGGGCGGGCCCGCACGTCACCAGGAGCGGCGTGCCCAAGTAACCGGCAGCAACATCGAACCGGGCGGGGTGGTCGAGGGAATCAGCCCGCCCAGGCCGCTGTCCTTCTTCGGTGCCCCGTCGCCCTGGCCGGCGTCCTTGCCGGGCACATCGCTCTGGCAGGAGCCGTGTCCGGCGTGCCGCGAACAGTTGCGTGCTCGCCGGTCGTGCCCGGCGTGCTCGCCGGGTTGTTTCGGGATGTAGTCCTCGGCCCGCGGCACTCCACCGTGCGGCTTGGTGGACACGATGTGCGTGCGTGCGGTGGCGCTGTCGTTGGTGTGGTTCGGGTCCGGGTCGAGGCCGGTGACGATCGCGGTGTTGTCCACGCGCCCCCGGTCCGGCGCCGTGCCGGTGAAGGTGATCGTGAAGTTCTGATTGATCGGCAGCCGACCCTCCTTGCAGGTCAACGTCTGCCGATCGAACGCGCACCCCGGTGTGGTGGTGGCCAGGTGGCTGACGTCGTCGGGCAGTGGGTCGGTGAGGGTGAACCCCCGGCTGTTGGCCGGCCCGCTGTTGTGCACCCGCAGTGTCCACGTCACCGGGTCGCCCGCCTTGGCGTGATCGGGATTGGACGACTCCATCAGCGACAGGTCCGCGCCCTGTCGGGGTGTGGTGTCGGTCGCGGTGTTGTTGGTCCGGTTGCGGTCGGACTCGTTGCCGACCACCACGGGGTTGGTGGTCACCGCCGATCCGTCGACCGGCGTGGCGCCGGTGAACGTGATCGTCTGGTCGTGCCCGGCCATCAACGTGCCCTGCACGCAGCTCAGCGTCTGCCCGGTGAAGTCGCACCCCGCGGCGTCGGTGTCCAGATCGGTGACCGTTGCAGGTACCGCGTCGGCGAGGGTGAACCCGGAACTGTCGGTCGTCGAGGCGTTGTGCACGCTCAGCGTCCAGGTGATGGTGCCGCCGATCACCTTGGAGCCGGTGGTGACGCCGAGGTCGACCGGTTGACCGGAGCAGGCGGCGCCGTCGGTCTGCCCCTGTGGCAGCGGACCCGTCTCGTTGGAGATCAGCGTGAAGTACGGCTTCACGCCCGCCGGGTCAGTGATGTGGATCTGGTAGAGGATCCCGGTCGCGTTGTCCTGCAGGCCCAGGTTGCCGTTGCCGTAGGTCCACGCCGCGCCGGCAGTGATGTTGCCGGTCAGTACTTTTGGGAAGTTGGTCACCACCCCCGTGGCGGGGTCGATGCGCACCAGGCTTTCCCCCGCGTAGCCCCACAACATCGGTCCGATGAACGTGACGTCGGCCGGCAGCGTGCCGGTCAGCTGTTTCTCGGCGATCTCCGAGACCGGGTTGTCGTTGACGTTGATCGCGTGCAGCACTTTGTCCCCGCCCGAGGCGTAGACGTAGTAGTGCCCGAGGCCGTCGAACGCCCCGGCGTCGGTCCCCGGCTGCAGCGGGGTGCTCTCCCCGGACAACGGGCCGCGGTCGACCACCGCGCCGTTGGCGTCCACCTGCACCAGGTGGCCCAGTCCGAGCGGGCCGCCCCGGGGGGTGGCGGTGACCACGCCGTAGAGCAGGTTCTCCACGGGATTCATCCCGATGGCGTTGTAGGTGCCGCCTGCGGCCATGCCGACCGGGTTGAACGTGACGGCCCCCGGTCCGCCCAGGCTCTGGTACAGCACGCTGCCCGGCGGGGTCGTGCCCTGCGCCAGGTAGATCTTCGAGGTTTGGCACGGGAACGGGGCGGTGGCCGTGGCGGTGGTGGTGGCGGCGTCCGCCGCCGTGGTCGCCCCGATCAGGGCCAGACCGGTACACAGCAGTAGCGACCCGGCGCGTCGTGCCTTCCGCCGCAGCTTGCGAGCACTCCCACCGGACACTTTGACCCCTTTCGTCACACCTTCCCCGACGGTACCGAGCCGGCGGTGTTCGGATGCCGATCGACACTCGCCCGCGGCCCCCTCTCGGGAACATTCGACGGTCGAGCAGAGTTGAGCCAATCAGACTCAAGTGAATTGACGATGGAAGCATCCATCTGGCAGCCTTGAGCGCAGTCAGCTCAGCTTCAACAGGAGGAACACAAGATGGCTCGTGCGGTCGGCATCGACCTGGGTACGACGAACTCCGTCGTCGCCGTTCTTGAAGGTGGGGAGCCCACCGTTATCGCCAACGCCGAGGGCGCCCGGACCACTCCGTCGGTGGTCGCGTTTGCGCGCAACGGCGAGGTATTGGTCGGTGAGGTGGCCAAGCGTCAGGCGGTCACCAACATCGACCGCACCATCCGCTCGGTGAAGCGCGAGATGGGCACCAACTGGTCCAAGGACATCGACGGCAAGACCTTCACCCCGCAGCAGATCTCCGCGTTCGTGCTGCAGAAGCTCAAGCGGGACGCCGAGTCCTACCTCGGCGAGACCGTTACCGACGCGGTCATCACCGTGCCCGCGTACTTCTCCGACGCCGAGCGCCAAGCCACCAAGGAGGCCGGTGAGATCGCGGGCCTCAACGTGCTGCGCATCATCAACGAGCCGACCTCGGCGGCGCTGGCCTACCGGCTGGACAAGGACACCTCCGAGCACCGCATCCTGGTCTTCGACCTCGGCGGTGGCACCTTCGACGTCTCGCTGTTGGAGATCGACGAGGGTCTGGTCGAGGTGAAGGCCACCAGCGGTGACAACCGCCTCGGTGGTGACGACTGGGACGAGCGGATCATCGATCACCTGGTGCAGAAGTTCCGCGCCGCGCACGGCATCGACCTGGCCAAGGACAAGATGGCCATGCAGCGCGTGCGGGAGGCCGCGGAGAAGGCGAAGATCGAGCTCTCCTCGGCCCAGTCCACCGCGATCAACCTGCCCTACATCACGCAGGACGCGGAGAAGAACGCGCTGTTCATGGACGAGACGCTGTCCCGCGCGGAGTTCCAGAAGATCACCGCGGATCTACTCGACCGCTGCCGCAAGCCGTTCGCCTCGGTCATGAAGGACGCCGCGGTCTCGGTCAAGGACATCGACCACGTCGTGCTCGTCGGTGGCTCCACCCGGATGCCCGCCGTCTTCGACCTGGTCAAGGAACTGACCGGTGGCAAGGACCCGCACAAGGGCGTGAACCCCGACGAGGTCGTCGCGGTCGGCGCGGCCCTGCAGGCCGGCGTGCTCAAGGGCGAGGTCAAGGACGTTCTGCTGCTCGACGTCACCCCGCTGTCCCTCGGTATTGAGACCAAGGGCGGCGTGCTGGACAAGCTGATCGAGCGCAACACCACGATCCCGACCAAGCGTTCACGCACCTACACCACGGCCGAGGACAACCAGCCCTCCGTGCTGATCCAGGTCTACCAAGGTGAGCGGGACTTCGCCCGGGACAACAAGTCGCTCGGCAACTTCGAGCTGACCGGCCTGCCCCCGGCGCCGCGCAACGTGCCGCAGATCGAGGTCACCTTCGACATCGACGCGAACGGCATCGTGCACGTCAACGCCAAGGACCTGGGCACCGGCAAGGAGCAGTCGATGACTGTCACCGGTGGCTCCGCGCTGCCGCGTGAGGACATCGACAAGATGGTCCGCGACGCCGAGCAGTACGCCGAGGACGACCGCAAGCGGCGCGAGGCGGTGGAGAACCGCAACACCGCGGAGGCGTTGGTCTACCAGACCGAGAAGTTCATCGCGGACAACGCGGACTCCCTCGCCGAGGGGCCGAGCGCGGCCAACCGGGCCGAGGTCGAATCGGCCGTCGCCGAGCTGAAGAAGGCCCTGGAGGGCAACGACGACGAGGCGGTCAAGACCGCCACGCAAAAGGTCGCCGCAGCCAGCCAGACCCTCGGCGCGGGCATGTACGCCGGTGCCGCCCCGACCGCGGAGGCCGGGCCGACCGGTGACCACACCCACGCCGACGAGGATGTGGTGGACGCCGAGATCATCGATGAGGACGGCAAGTGACGGAGCGAAGCGACCTCTTCGGAAAGAACACAGGTGAAACCGAGCGCGAAGAACCGGTGATCCGGGACAAGCGGCGCCTCGATCCGGTCACCGGTGAGCTGCGGCCGGGGGCCATCGTGCCCCCGGCCGCGGCCGCCGGCCCGGTCGTCGAGGCAGCGTCGCCTGTTCCATCTCCTCCAGGGGATGGCAGCGCGGCCGAACTGGCCGAGCGCACCGCGGACCTGCAACGTCTGCAGGCGGAGTACATGAACTACCGCCGTCGGGTGGAACGGGACCGCGAGGCGGTACGCGAACTCGCCGTGATCGCTGCACTGAACGAACTGTTGCCGGTGCTCGACGACGTCGGGCGGGCGCGGGCGCACGGGGAGCTCGTCGGCGGCTTCAAGGTCGTCGCGGAATCCCTGGAGGCCGCGCTCGGCAAGCTCGGGCTGGTGCCCTACGGCGAGGTGGGTGACCCGTTCGACCCCAAGGTGCACGAGGCGCTGTTGCACGAGTTCTCCACCGAGGTCAGCGAACCGACCTGCGTGGAGGTGTTCCAGCCCGGCTACAAGGTGGGCGAGCGGGTCATCCGGGCGGCCCGGGTACGGGTTGCTGAGCCCGAGGAGAACTGACGAAGCGTCATGAGAGGGGGACGGCATGAGTAACAGCACGCGCGAGTACCTCGACAAGGACCTGTATGCCGTCCTCGGCCTGAAGAAGGGCGCTGCGGCCGCCGAGGTCAAGAAGGCCTACCGGAAGCTGGCCCGGGAACTGCACCCGGACCAGAACAAGAACAACGCGGAGGCCGAGGAGCGGTTCAAGGAGGTCTCCGAGGCCTACTCCGTGCTCGGCGACGCCGAGCGACGCAAGGAGTACGACGAGGGCCGGGAACTGTACGGCTCCGCCGGCTTCAACAACGGCTTCGGCCCGCGCCGCGGTGGTGGCGGGGGCGCGCCGGGCGGGGCGAACTTCGATTTCTCCTTCGGCGACGGTGGGCTGGGCGACGTGCTCGGCGACATCTTCAACCGGGGTCAAGGCCGGGGCCGGGGCACGGGGGCCCGGCGCGGTGCCGACATGGAGACAGAGGTGACGCTGAACTTCGCCGACGCGGTCGAGGGCGCCACCGTGCCGCTGCGGTTGAGCAGCGAGGCTGCGTGTTCCTCCTGCGCGGGCACCGGGGCGCGGGCGGGCACCACGCCGACGCTCTGCCCGCACTGCGGGGGGAGCGGGCACACCAGTCGCAACATGGGTGGGTTCGCCATGTCCGAGCCGTGCCAGGCCTGTCGTGGCCGGGGCATGGTGGTGGACGACCCGTGTCCGACCTGCCGCGGCAGTGGACGCGGAACCAGCACCCGGACGATGAACACCCGCATCCCGGCCGGGGTGAGTGATGGTCAGAAGATCCGACTGAAAGGCAAGGGCGCGCCCGGCGAGCGGGGCGGCCCGGCCGGCGATCTGTTCGTCACCGTGCACGTGCGCCCGCACCCGGTCTTCGGCCGCCGCGGGGAACACCTGACGGTCACCCTGCCGGTGACCTTCGCCGAGGCAGCGCTGGGCGCGGAGGTGAAGGTGCCCACGCTGAACGCGGCACCGGTCACGCTGCGGCTGGCGGCGGGCACCGCGAACGGACGCACCATGCGGGTGCGCGGACGCGGCGCCGCACGCAAGGACGGCAGCCGGGGTGACCTGTTGGTCACCGTGAACGTGGTGGTGCCGAAATCGCTCAGCCCGGAGGCGACCGAAGCCCTGGAGGCCTTCGCTGCCGCCACGCCGGGTGACCCGCGCGCCGACCTGATGGCCGCCGCAACCACGCAGGCGTCCGAACAACCGTGACCTATAGCTCACCGTTGTTCGGACACCCGGAGGGTTTTGGAGAGGAGGAGGCGCGATGAACCCGCACGAGGACTTCGAGATCGGGGTTTACGTGATCTCGGTGGCCGCGGAGCTGTCGGGACTGCATCCGCAGACCCTGCGGCAGTACGACCGGCTCGGCCTGGTCTCGCCCGGCCGCACCTCCGGCCGCGGCCGGCGCTACTCCGGCCGGGACATCCTGCGCCTGCGCGAGGTGGCCCGACTCTCCCAGGAGGAGGGCGTGAACTTGGCCGGGATCAAACGGATCCTGGACCTGGAGCGCACGGCCGACGCCCTGCACGAACGGGTCGCCCAACTCGAGGCCGAACTGAACTATGTCGTGGCCGCGCTGCGCGAGAAGCAGTCCGAGGCCACCTCGCCGATCTACCGCCGGATCAACCTGCCCGCCGTCTACGAGCCGCCGCCCTCCACCGTCGTCGTCTGGCACCCCACGAACAAGCCCCGCCCGCCCCGCTGACGCCCCCCGTTCCTGCGCATGTCATGCGCAACGGAGATGGCGCCGTTCCGACACCGCACCCAGCCATGTCGGTCGCACTTCGAGGAGAACCGAGGACATGGACGCCGAGAAACTCACCACCCGCAGCCAAGAGGCCTTCTCCACCGCAGTGCGCCGGGCAGCTACCGCCGGGCACAGCCAGGTGGAGCCGGTGCACCTGTTGCTCGCCCTGCTGGCCCAGCCGGACGGCACGGTCCGCCCGCTGCTCACCGCCGCGGGCGCCGACCCGGCCGCGATCAACACCGCGGCCGAGGCGATGCTCGAGCGACTGCCGGCCGCCAGTGGCGCCACGGTCGCCTCGCCGGGCGTGGCCCGGCCGACCTACCTCGCGTTGCAGGCCGCGGCCGAGGCCGCGGAGAAGCTCGGCGATGCGTACGTGTCCACCGAGCATCTGCTGGTCGGCCTGGCGTCCGGAGGCTCCGACGTCGCGGAGCTGTTGAAGCAGCATCAGATCTCCCCGCAGCAGCTGTTGGACGCCTTCGGCGCGATCCGTGGCAACGCCAAGGTGACCAGCCCGGACCCGGAGGCCACCTACCAAGCGTTGGAGAAGTACGGCGTCGACCTGACCGCCGCTGCCCGGGACGGCAAGCTGGACCCGGTGATCGGCCGGGACGCCGAGATCCGCCGCGTGGTCCAGGTGCTGGCCCGACGCACCAAGAACAACCCGGTGTTGATCGGGGAGCCCGGCGTCGGCAAGACCGCGGTGGTGGAGGGCCTGGCGCAACGCATCGTGGCCGGCGACGTGCCGGAATCCCTGCGCGGCAAGCGATTGATCTCCCTGGACCTGGCGGCGATGGTGGCCGGCGCGAAGTACCGCGGGGAGTTCGAGGAGCGGCTGAAGGCGGTGCTGGCGGAGATCAAGAACTCCGAGGGACAGATCGTCACGTTCATCGACGAGCTGCACACGCTGGTCGGGGCCGGCAACGCCGAGGGCTCGATGGACGCGGGCAACATGCTCAAACCGATGCTGGCCCGCGGGGAGCTGCGCCTGGTCGGCGCGACCACGCTGGACGAGTACCGCGAGCGGATCGAGAAGGATCCGGCGCTGGAGCGCCGCTTCCAGCAGGTGCTGGTCGGCGAGCCGAGCGTGGAGGACACCATCGGCATTCTGCGCGGCCTGCAGGAGCGCTACGAGGCGCACCACAAGGTGGCCATCGCCGACGCCGCGTTGGTCGCGGCGGCCACTCTGTCCGATCGCTACATCACCGGGCGGTTCCTGCCGGACAAGGCGATCGACCTGGTCGACGAGGCCGCCTCGCGGCTGCGCATGGAGATCGACTCCTCCCCGGTGGAGTTGGACACGCTGCGCCGCGGCGTGGACCGCATGCGGATGGAGGAGATGGCCCTGGCCCGGGCCGACGACCCCGCCTCGATGGAGCGATTGACCCTGCTGCGCAAGGAACTGGCGGACCGTCAGGAACAGCTGGATGCGCTGACCGCGCGTTGGGAGCAGGAGAAGTCCGGCCTGAACCGGGTCGGGGAGCTCAAGCAGCGGCTGGACGACGTGCGTGGGCAGGCCGAACGGCTGCAGCGCGACGGGGACCTGGAGAGCGCCTCCCGGCTGCTCTATGCGGACATCCCCACGCTGGAGAAGGAGCTGGCCGAGGCCTCCGCGGAGGAGAGCGACACCGACCGTTCGGTCATGGTCTCCGAGTACGTCGGTCCGGACGACGTGGCCGAGGTGGTCGCGGCGTGGACCGGGATTCCGGTCGGGCGGTTGCTGGAGGGCGAGACCGCCAAGCTGCTGCGCATGGAGGAGGAGCTCGGCAAGCGGCTGATCGGGCAGACCGAGGCGGTGCGCGCGGTCTCCGACGCGGTGCGTCGTTCCCGCGCGGGCATCTCCGACCCGGACCGGCCCGTCGGCTCGTTCCTGTTCCTGGGCCCGACCGGTGTCGGCAAGACCGAACTGGCCAAGGCGTTGGCCGACTTCCTGTTCGACGACGAGCGCGCGATGGTGCGCATCGACATGAGCGAGTACTCCGAGAAGCACTCGGTGTCCCGCCTGGTCGGTGCCCCGCCCGGTTACGTCGGTTACGACGAGGGCGGTCAGCTCACCGAGGCGGTGCGTCGTCGGCCGTACACCGTGGTGCTGCTCGACGAGGTGGAGAAGGCCCACCCGGAGGTGTTCGACATCCTGTTGCAGGTGCTCGACGACGGGCGACTGACGGATGGTCAGGGCCGTACGGTGGACTTCCGCAACGTGATCCTGGTGCTCACCTCCAACCTGGGTTCGCAGTTCCTGGTCGACCCGACGCTGGACGAAAACACCCGACGTGACGCCGTGCTGGCCGCGGTGCGCGCGGAGTTCAAGCCGGAGTTCGTCAACCGGTTGGACGACATCGTGGTGTTCAGCGCGCTGAGCACCGAGGACCTGACCAGGATCGTGACCATCCAGGTGGCGCGACTGGCCAAGCGATTGGCCGATCGGCGTATCACGCTGGAACTAACGCCGGCCGCGGCGGAATGGCTGGCGTTGAGCGGATTCGACCCGATCTACGGCGCCCGGCCACTGCGCCGGTTGATCCAGACCGCGATCGGCGATCACCTGGCCCGCAAGGTGCTCGCCGGCGAGATCCGCGACGGCAGCACCGTGGTGGTGGACCGCCAACCGGACGGCGATTCGCTGGAGATCACCACCAAGGGGTGAGCTTTCGCCTGCGCCACGGCTGCGCGGCTGATCGGCATGCGTCAGACTCTCGGCATGGAGGCGCACGGTGGTTGACCACAGCCGGCCGCTGCCGCCGTTGACCGAGGAGATCCGCGAGGCCGCGCGCAAGCGGCCCGGCGGTTGGGTCTACGCGATCGACCCCGAGCACGAGGGCGCCGGTGCCGTCCCCCGGCAGGGGATCATCGGCGCCTGGCGGGTGGACGGCCTGGGCCGGCTCACCGGGGAGTTCCGGCACAACCCGGACTACGTGCCCTCGGCCGGGGCGCTGCGGTTGCCGCCGCCCACCGATGCGCTGGACGAGGTACTGCAACGCGCCGCCTACAAGTTGGCCGACGACACCGAGGTGGTCGACGCGGTATTGATCACCGAGCTGTGGCTGCAGTCCTCCGAGCGGCCCGGCCTGCTCAGCGTGCCCGATGAACGCGGCGGCTGGGTGATCCACGCGTTCAGCTCGCAGGAGCACGCCGAGGCGGCCACCCGGGACCGGCCCTCCGAGCACACCCCGGAGGACATCACCGGCTGGCAACGCCGCTTCGGCCACGAGTTGGCCGCAGCCTGGCCGGTCGGTCATGCGCTGGAGATCAACCCGGCGGGGCCCGCGTCGGCCCGCATCTCCGGCGAACAACTGCGCAATGCGCTGGCCCGCCGGGCCACCTCTAGTTGAACGGCCTCAGAGGTGGCGCAGGAAGATGTCGGTGTCATGGTTGGTGTCGCCGAGCACCAGGTTCGAGGCGTCCGAGGCGAACACCACCACCGAACCGTCCCGGCTGATCGCCGGCATCACCGACAGCTTGTTGCCCTGCAAACCGGCGTCGGACATCGCGACACGGATCGTGGTGTTCTTCGTCCGGTCGCGCACGAACACCTCGCGCACGTTGTTGGTGTCGCCCAGCACCAGGTTCGTTGCCAGTGACACGAACGCCACGTACCGACCGTCCTCGCTGACCGAGGCGGCGTAGGAGTCCGCGTTGGACTGCTCGCCGGTGGCGGAGACGCTGACCCGCTCGGTGGATCCGGTCTGCATGTCGTGCAGGAACACGTCGGGCACGCCATTGGTGTCGCCGGTGTCCAGCTTCCCCTCGGGGTTGATGATGCTCTTCGGGTCGTCCTGGAACGTCGGGTCGATGCCCAACAGGTTCGTCGCCTCGGACTCGAAGGCGACGTAGCGGCCGTCGCCGCTGATCGCCGGTTCCGCGCTGGTGCCGTTGGACTCCCCGCCGACGCTGTTCACGCTCACCCGGCGGGTGGTGTTGGTCTGACGGTCGCGGACGAAGATGTCGTCGTGCTGATTGACGTCATACGGCACCAGGTCGGTGGAGCTGGAGGAGAAGGCGAGGTAGCGGCCGTCGTCGCTCAGCGACAGCGCGCCGCTGCCGCTGCTCGCCGGCCCGCCGAAGAACGCCGCGGTGACCAGGTCCGTGGTCTTCTTCATGCGGTCAACGGCGTATAGCTGGGTGGCGGCGCTCTTGACGCCCTTCATGATGTTGGTTGCCCGGGACTCGAAGCCAACGACGTTGCCGTCCTTGCTGATCACCCCGAACCCGCTCTCGGCGTCGGTCTGCGACCCGTCGTAGCTCACCGATACGCGGGTGGTGCTGCGGTTGTCCCGGTCGTAGAGGAACACGTCGCCCTGCCGGTTGGTGTCACCCGCCACCAGGTTGGACGCGTAGGAGTCGTAGACGACGTAGCGGCCGTCGCCGCTGATCGTCGGGTTGTAGCTGTCGGCGTTGCCCTGCTGCCCGGTGTTGCTCACGCTGATGCGGCGGATGTGGCCGGTCTGGGTGTCGCGCAGAAAGATGTCGCGGGCGTGGTTGTAGTCGCCCGGCACCAGGTTGGAGGCGTCGGAGCCGAACGCCACCCAACGCCCGTCGGCGGACACCGCCGGGGTGAAGCTGGCGTCGTTCGCCTCGACCGAGCCGAGGCTGATCCGTAGCAGGTGCTGCAGCACATCGGCGTGAGCGGCGGGCGCCGGGCCAGACACGATGAACACCGGCAGCGCGGTCAGCAGCAGGCCGATGGCGAGACGCACGCGGCGGGACACGGTCACACGCTACGCGGTGACGGGCGTCATTCGACATATCAACCGAAAGGCCGGGTATACCGCATCCGAAACGCTCATGCGCGCAGAACGGGGTGTGCACACACTGGCAAAACCGCTACAACCAAGGAGCCGGCAGGTGACCGTGGGGGACGGTGCCGTCGGCAATGAACGGGGGGCCGGGACGATGCCAGAGGCCAGGTTGCGCGCCGTCGAGGACGACTGGGCGAGCACGTTCGCGGTGCAGCACCTCACGGTGCACGGTCATCGAAGAGCCTTCATCAAAGCGGGCAACGGACCCGCGCTGGTGCTGCTGCACGGTATCGGCGCGAGCTCGGCGACCTGGTCGGGGTTGATTCCGATGCTCACCGAGCGGTTCACCGTGATCGCGCCCGACCTCCTCGGGCACGGCGCCTCGGATGCCCCCCGCGCGGACTACTCGGTGGCCGCCTACGCCTGCGGTGTTCGGGACCTGCTCGCCCTGCTCGGCGTGGAGCGGGCCACCGTGGTCGGGCATTCCCTCGGTGGCGCGATCGCCGCCCAACTGACCTACCAGCACCCGGAGTTGGTCGAACGACTGGTGTTGGAGGCCGCCGGCGGCGTGGCCCGCGAGCTGCACCCCGCGCTGCGGCTGGCCGCGCTGCCCGGCGCCGAGCAGGTGTTGCCGCTGCTCAACAACCCGCTGGGGCGGCGCATGACCCGCCTCGCGCTGCGTGCGCTGCGCGGCCCGGTCGGCGGACTGACCACCGATGCCGACCAAATGCTGGAAACGTTGGACGCCATGACCACCGCGGGCAAGCGGGCCGCGTTCTGCCGCACGCTGCGCGCCAGCTGTGACATGTCCGGGCAGGCCGCCAGCCTGCTCGAATACTGCTACCTGGCCGAGGCGGTGCCCACCATGATCGTGTGGGGCGAGTGCGACCCGGTGCTGCCGGTGGCGCACGCGCACGCCGCCTCGGTGGCCATGCCGGCCGCTCGGCTGGAGTTGTTCCCCGGCACCGGTCATTTCCCGCACCGCGCGGACCCCGTGCGTTTCCTGCAGGTCCTCACCGATTTCATGACCAGCACACCTGCCGCGGAACACTCCGCCGGGGCCTGGCGCGAGCGACTGCGACGCGGCGGCTGTGTAGTTCCTGACAGCACTGCGGACGCCGTCGCGCCGGTGGTCTGACGCCCGGTCAGCCGGAGTAAATTGCACAGCATGCACCTGCACGGCAAGGTCGCGGCGCTGCACGTCGGCGCCCACAAGACCGGGACCACCGTGCTGCAGAAATACCTGGCCGAGCACGAGGCCGAGCTGCGCCGCCGCGGCGTGTACTACCTGCGGCGCTCGGAGTTGGCCCGCTACGCCGGCTGGGGTGAGCGGCTGGCCGAGGATCCCGCACCGCTGCGGGCCCGGTTGCGCAAGTTTCGCGTCGATCCGCGGTTCCGCGTGCTCATCGGATCCAACGAGAACCTGATGGGCCGTCCGTTCCCGCGGGGTGGCGACGGCCGGCTGTACCCGCAGGTGAGTCGCAACGCCGCGGCGCTGGGTGCGGCGCTGCGCGGCAGCGGCTGCAAGATCCTGCTCACCGTGCGCCCGCAGCCGGACTTCCTGGAGTCCTACTACCTGCAGACCGTGCATCAGGGCCGCGACGAGCCCTTCGAGGACTGGCTGGCCCGGGTGGATCTGGACGCGCTGTCCTGGCGACCGATCGTTTCCGCGCTGCAGCGGACCTTCGGTCCCGACCGTGTCGAGGTGGTGGATTTCCGACGGATCTCCCACGGCCAGGAGGCCTATCTGCGCCACCTGCTGCACCGGATCGATCCGCAGTGGGATGTGGAGATCCACTATCCCGAGGCACGCAACCGATCCATCTCCGAGCGCGGCCTGCAAATGGCGTTGGCCGCCAACCAACACCTGGCCACCGGCGCGGAACGGCGAGCGTTGCGCGGGTTCCTGCAGACTCACTTCTCCAACGTGGACTTCCCGCGGCCGGTGCTGCTCGGCGAGGAGCGGCGCACCGCCTTGTGGGAGCACTACCGCGAGGACTACGAGGACCTGGTGGGCAGCGCATGAACTTCGACGCGGTGCTGCACCTGACGATGCCCGCGACCGGATCGGAGCAGATCGCGGAGATCCTCGCCGCGCTCAACCCGCCGGCGGCGGTGCCGCTGCTGTCCGGGCCGCACCTGTTGGGTGACGACCTGCTGGGCCCGCAGGACGCCGAGTGCCTGCGCCCCGGTGCCGCCGACGCGGTGGCGGCGGCGCTGGCCTCCCTCGGTGCGGGCAAGGCGTTGGTGGTGCTGGACGCCCGACGGCAGGACCGATTGATGGAGCACGCCCACCTGCACGCGGTGCGCGGCGGCAGCGTGGTGCCGTTCGCCGAGCAGTTCCCGCGGGCCTACGAGCCGGTGTTGGACTGGCAGGACCTGGCCGACCGGGTGGCCGCGGTGCCGGGCGTGGCCGAGGTGCTGGTGCGTCCGGTGGAGTCCTTCCGCGCCCGGCCGGAATTGCTCGCCGCGGACCTGCTGGCGCTGGCCGGCATGGCCGAGCCGGCAGCCACTGCGCCCGTGCCCACCCCGCCGACGTTTTCCGCCCGTGGCGTACGGGTGGCCCGTGCGCTGAACGCGCACATCCGACCCGAGGAGCGGGTGCTGGTGCGCGAGTTCGTCGCCGAGAACTTTCCCGGCCCACCCGCGGGCAACCAGTTCCTCCGGCCGCAGACCAGGGCCCGGATTCTGGCCGCGTACGCTGCGGTCAATCGCGCGTTGTTCCGGACCAGGCTGCCCGAGTTCGTTGAGGACTCCTACTCCGACGACGCGCGCACTGCCGCGCTGGCCCTCCGGGAGAGAGCATGAGCTTTGACGACCGGCCCGAGATCGATTTCCCCGGTGGCGAACCGCCCGCGGATCTGGTGATCACCGACCTCAAGGTGGGCGACGGCGCGGAGGCCACGTCCGGCGCCACTGTCTCGGTGCACTATGTCGGCGTTGCCTTCTCCACCGGCGAGGAATTCGACGCCAGCTACAACCGCGGCAAACCGCTGAACTTCCGCCTCGGCGCCGGCCAGGTCATCTCCGGCTGGGACCAGGGCGTGGCCGGCATGAAGGTCGGCGGGCGGCGGAAATTGGTGATCCCGCCGCACCTGGCCTATGGCGACCGCGGCGCGGGCGGCGCGATCAAGCCGGGCGAGACGCTGATCTTCGTCGTCGACCTGCTCGCCTGCTGACCCGTTTTCTCAACCTCTCATGGCGTGTGGGGCCATCCCGCGCGTTTGATAGCCCCCACGCCATGAGCGGACGGGGATTCTCCCGGAAGGAGCGCCAGTGAGCGCCCGTGACGAACTGCAGAAGCTGATCACCGAACGCGCCGTGGTGCACGGCAAGGTGGTGCTGTCCTCCGGCCGGGAGGCCGACTACTACGTCGACCTGCGCCGGATCACGCTGGACGGGCAGGCCGCGCCGCTGGTCGGCCACGTCATGCTGGAGGCCACCGCGCATCTGGACTACGAGGCCGTCGGCGGCCTGACATTGGGCGCCGACCCGGTCGCCGCCGCGATGCTGCACGCCGCCGCCACGCAGGGCCGGGTGCTGGACGCGTTCGTGGTGCGCAAGGAGGGTAAGGCCCACGGCCTGCAGCGGCGCATCGAGGGTCCGGACGTGGCCGGGCGCCGGGTGCTCGCCGTCGAGGACACCTCGACGACCGGCGGCTCCGTGCTCACCGCAGTTCAGGCCCTGCGCGAGGCGGGCGCCGAGGTGGTGGGCGTGGCGGTCATCGTGGAACGCGGTGCCCGGTCGGCGATTGAGGCCGAGGGACTGCCGTACGTCGCGGCCTACGAATTGGCGGATCTCGGTCTGACCTGACAGGGGATTCCGATGAGCGCGCACCGCCGCGGCCAGTGGGCCACGCTCGACGACGAAACCCTGTGCGCTTACTCGGATCGAATCGACGCGCTCTATTCAAGTTGAGGGACCAGCTGCGGTCGCCCCGCCGGGGTCGCCGGCGGGGCGACCGCGCCTTGCGGTGGCGACTGCGGGTCAGAAGTCGGCCACCGGCACCGGGGCCGCGGGATTGGGAAAACTGAGTCCCCCCACCGGCCCCGGAGGCTGTTGATCCCCCGTTGCAAAGCCCTGCGTCGATGACCGCGGAGCCGTGCCTGCAACGTAAATGCGGCCCCGTCGGCGTTCCAGCCGCACTACGCCGTCCGGGTGACAGCGGTGGGCATTGACGCCGACGGTCATTTACCGATTCGCTTCCTGCCGTGACGGGCCGTCCTTGCTCCGCGTGCGGTCAGCACAACGACGCCACGGCCAAGTTCTGCATTGAGTGCGGGAGTTCGCTGTCCGCGGTGTGCTCACGGTGCGCGTCGCCGGTCCCCGCGAGCCAGAAATTCTGCGGCGAGTGTGGGCAGGACCTACGGCCTCCGGCGGAAACCGCCTTGGCCGTGCCAACTGACGGTGGGCCAGAGGGTGAACGCAAGCAGGTCACTGTGCTGTTCGCGGATGTCGCCCGGTCCATGGACCTGGCCGAGCGATTCGATGCCGACGAGTGGACCTCCATCATCACCGGTCTGTTCCGGGTGGCCGCGGACGCCGTCACCCGATTCGGCGGCACCGTCGACAAGTTCACCGGCGACGGCCTGATGGCGGTCTTCGGCGCTCCGGTCGCGCAGGAGGACCACGCCGCCCGCGGCTGCCACGCCGCGCTCGCTTTGATCACCGCCGCGACCGAATACGCCGCGGTAGTGCAAGCCGAGCACCGCGTGGAGCTGGCGGTACGGGTCGGACTGAACTCCGGTGAGGTGGTTGCCGGGGACGTCGCGAGTTCGGGGTTCACCGCGGTGGGGCACGCCGTGGGACTGGCGCAACGCATGGAGTCCGGTGCGAACCCCGGCAGCGTCCGACTTACCGAGCGCACCGCGCGATTGGTGGGCGACGCGTTCCGGTTGCGGGATCTCGGCGTGGTGCAGATCGCCGGCGCGGCCGAGCCGATGCATGCCTATGAACTCGATGCGGCGACCGGCCGTACCCGCAGCCGCGCCGGCACTGCGCGCCTGGTGGGCCGCCAGGCGGAGTGGGATGCGATCGAGGCCGCGCTGGCCGCGGCGGACCGTGGGCAGGCTCAGGTGATCGGCATCGTCGGCGAGGCCGGCGCGGGCAAGAGCCGGTTGTGCGAGGAACTCGCCGCGCGCGCGACACAACTCGGCATGGGCGTTCGACGCACGGCCGGTGTCTCGCACGCCACGTCCGCGCCGCTGTTGCCGATCCGCGCGTTGCTCGCCGACTACTTCGCGATCTCCGACAGCGATTCTGCCGCCGATGTTCGAACGAAGGTTGCCGCCCGGGCGCTCGACCTCGACCCGTTCCTCGCTGACGATCTGCCGTTGATCTTCGACTTCCTTGAGGTGCCCGATCCGGATCGGCCCGCTCCCAACCTGGGGCCCGACGCACGGCGGCGCCGCGTCCTGGAGGTCATCCGTCGGATGACGCGGCGGCGCAGCGAACGCGCCGCTTTCGTATTCCTCTTCGAGGACCTGCACTGGTTCGACGAACACAGTCTCGCGTTCCTCGATGAGTGGCTGCCCTCTTTCCCCGGCACCCGCACGCTGATCGTCACCAACTTCCGGCCCGAGTTCCGCCCGCCGTGGGCGAGCCGCTCCTACTACCGGCAGTTGCCGCTGTCCGGCCTGGGCCTGGACGACGTGCGTGCGCTGCTGGCTGATCTCCTGGGCACCCATCGGTCCTTGACTGCGTTGGCCGAGGACGTTGCCGAACGCTCCGGCGGGAACCCGTTTTTCGTCGAAGAGATCGTGCGCTCCTGGATCGAGGACGGCACGCTGGCCGGCATGCCCGGCGGATATTGCCTGGCGCGCCCGGCGGAGGCAGTGCGGGTACCCGCGTCGGTCCACTCTGTTCTCGCCGGACGCATCGATCGGTTATCGGCCACCGAGAAGGCGCTCGTGCAGACCGCCGCGGTTATCGGCCGTTCGTTCCCCGCGGATCTGCTGGCCGCCGTCGCCGGTGCCCCACGTGTCGACGACGCGTTGTACGCGCTGTGCTCGGCCGAACTGCTGCAGCAGACCGAGGACGGGGATTACCGGTTCTGGCACCCCCTCACCCAGGAGGTCGCTTACGCCAGCCTGCTCAGCGCCACCCGCCGTCGTCACCACCGCGCGACGGCGCACGCCCTGCTGGATACCGACGCCACCCGGCACGATGAACTGGCAGCGGTCGTGGCCGGCCACTTCGAGGCAGCGGCCGATCGCGTGGAGGCGGCCCGCTGGCAGATCCGGGCTGCGACCACCGCCGCTCGGACGGACCTGAACGAGGCGATCCGCCGCTTACAGGCGGGGGTCGGCCATCTTGCCGATGCCCCGCAGACCCCGGAGGTCAGTGCCCTCGGGGTACGCGGCCGGGTGCAGCTGTTGCGGATCGGTGCGCGTCTCGGGCTGGATCCGGCGGACGCCGACCGGATTTACGCGGAGGCGCACGCCGCCGTCCAACAGCTCGACGCTCCTGTGCTGGCGGCGGCCCTGTCGATGGCGAACGGCGTGTACCGGATGTTCGCGGTCAGCACCGGCGAGGGTCGACATGCGATGGTGGAGGCCGCGCGACAGGCCGACCTCAGTGACGACGTCGAGGTGCGTGCCTGGGCCTACACCTCGGGGTCCGCACCGTTCGCCTACACCGGCCCACTGCAGGCGGGACTGCAGCGGCTGGACCACGGGGTGACACTGTGCGCGGGTGATCCGCGAGTGGGGATGGGTTACGGGTACAGCGTGCTCGACACCGGGCTGTTCCTGCGGGCGTCGTTCTGCATCCCCGCCGGGATGCTCGACGCGGCCCGGTCCGGCTTGCAGGCCGCGCTGGGCGCCTTCCGGATCCGGCCGATGGCGGACTGGCAGGTGTGGACGCTGGCGCTGTTCGCACCGCTCGCGGAAGCCACCGGCCTGGCATCGGACCTCGATGCAGACGTCGGTACCGAGGAGATGTTGCGGCTGGCCGAGGACGCGGGCAGCGCGCTGGGCCGGGTGCGGGCCATGCAGGCCTGGGGCATCGTGTCCGTGCTGCGTGGGCAGTACGCGCAGGCGTGCGGCCAGTTGGAGGACGGCCTGGAAATATTGCGCAAGCATCGGGCCGCGGTGTGCGAAGAACCGGGCATGCTGGCATATCTGGCTCAGGCACAGCTCGGCTGCGGTGAGGTGGCCCAAGCGCGCGCCACCGCGCAGGAGGCACTGGTGGCAGCCCGCACCCAGGGGGCGCAGGTGGTCGAGTGCTACGTCCAATTGGTACGGGCCCGCATATGGCGGCAGAGCGCCGCGGGCGAGGCCGACCGGGAGGTGGCGGCGGCCGCGTTGTCTGCCGCTGAGGGCCTCGCCGACGAGGTTCAGGCGCGCACCTACGCCGCCTTCCTCGCTGAGGAACGGATCCGCCTCGACGGTGGCAACCTGGCCGAGGCGGCAGACGGTTACGAGGCGATCGGCGCACACCGGCACGCGCGACGCGTTCGGGCGGCCTCGGCCCGCTTAGATTGACCGGGTGGACTCCCCGACCGAGGACCTGTCGTGGTCCGACGTCGGCGTCGGGCCGCACCCCCAGCCCTGGCCCACCGGCGAGCGCTTCGACCCCGCGTTGCTCGAGCACGGTGACCGGCGCAACGTGGTGGATCGCTACCGGTACTGGCGTCGCGATGCCGTAGTCGCGGACCTGGACACCCGCCGCCACCCGTTCCACGTGGCCATCGAGAACTGGCAGCACGACTTCAACATCGGTTCGGTGGTGCGCACCGCCAACGCCTTCCTGGCCGCGGAGGTGCACATCGTCGGCCTGCGCCGGTGGAACCGGCGCGGCGCCATGGTCACCGACCGCTACCAGCACGTCCGCCACCACCCCGACGCCGCCGCGCTGGTGGCCTGGGCCGACACCGCCGGGCTGCCCCTGATCGGCATCGACAACCTGCCCGGCTCGGTGCCGCTGGAGACCTTCGACCTGCCGCGGGACTGCGTGCTGGTGTTCGGGCAGGAGGGCCCCGGGCTGTCCGCCGAGGTCCGCGCGGTGTGCACGCACGTGTTGTCCATCGCGCAGTACGGCTCGACGCGCTCCATCAACGCGGGCGCCGCGGCGGCCATCGCCATGCACGGGTGGATCCGTCGGCATGTCTTCGAGCAGAGCGCGGAAAGGACGCAGTCATGACCACCCGGATCGTGGTGATCGGTGCCGACGGCGCGGGGATGAGCGCCGCCTCGACGGTCAAGCGCATGCTCGGTGACGACGTCGAGGTGATCGCGTTCGAGCGCGGCGAGTTCAGCTCCTACTCCGCCTGCGGCATCCCGTATTGGATCGCCGGCGACGTCGGCGACCGCGACGAGCTGATCGCGCGCTCTCCCGAGCAGCACCGCGCCAACGGCATTGACCTGAGGATGCGTCACGTGGTCGAGGGCATCGACCGCGCCCGCGGTGAGGTCGCGGTGCGTGATCTGACCGTCGGCACCGATCTGCGGGTCGGCTACGACCACCTGGTGATCACCACCGGTGCCCGGCCGGTGCGTCCCGACCTGCCCGGCGTGGATGTGCCCGGTGTGCTGGGTGTGCAGACCCTCGCCGACGCGATCGCCATCCAGGCCGAACTGGACCGCGGCGCGAAGCGCGCGGTGGTGGTCGGTGCCGGCTACATCGGCATCGAGATGGCCGAGGCGATGGTGCGCCGCGGATTGCAGGTGGTGACCGTGCTGGAGGGCGCGCCGCAACCGATGAGCACGCTGGACCCCGAACTCGGCGCGATGGTGGCCAAGGCCATGGCCGGCATGGGCATGACCGTGCGCACCGGCACCAGGGTCACCGGCTTCTTGACCGGCGACGACGGGCGGGTGCGGGCGGTGACCACGGACACCGGTGAAGAACCGGCCGACCTGGTGGTGCTCGGCATCGGGGTGCGCCCCGAGGTGGCGCTGGCCACGGACGCGGGCCTGACCATCGGGGAGCACGGTGGCCTGCGCACCGACGACCACCAACGGGTGCTGCACACCGACAACATCTGGGCCGGCGGCGACTGCGTTGAGGTGCGTGACCGGATCTCCGGGCAATACCTGACGGTCGCGCTGGGCACCCACGCCAACCGGCAGGGCCGGGTCATCGGCACCAACCTCGGCGGGCGGGACACCACGTTCCCCGGCGTCATCGGCACCGCGATCAGCAAGGTGTGCCACCTGGAAATCGGTCGCACCGGGCTGGGGGAGAAGGCCGCGACCCAGGCCGGGTTTGACGTCGTCACCGCGACCATCGAGTCCACCACCCACGCGGGCTACCTGCCCGACGCGGGCGACATCACCTGCAAGGTGATCGCGGAGAAGGGCAGTGGCCGGCTGCTCGGCGCGCAGATCGTCGGCAACGGCCCGGGCGCCGGCAAACGTATCGACACCTTCGCCACCGCGATCTGGGCCGGACTGACCGCCGACGAACTGGCCCACGTCGACCTGTCCTACGCCCCGCCGTTCTCCCCGACCTTCGACCCGGTCACCGTCGCCGCCCGCCAAGCCGCCACCGCCGCCCGCAGCTGAGCTGCCTAACTCCCCCGAGTGTGTAGTTGCGCAGCCAGAACGGCCCGCAAAGCCTGCACAACTACACACTCGGGAGAGAAGCGCAGGTTTACGCGGCGGCGGGGAGCGGTTCGACGATCGCCGGCGCGCCGTGCAGGCCGCCCTCGGCGCGGGGTCGACCCGGCAGCAGGAACGTCAGGCCGAAGGCCAGCGCGATCAGCGCAATCTCCACGCCGAGCGCGAGGGCGAAGGCGTGGTCGAGGTCACCGAAGCCGCCCGCCGGGCCGGCGGAGAAGAACACCGTGCCCAGCACCGCGATGCCGACCGCACCGCCCAGCTGCTGGATCGCGGTGAGCACGCCACCGGCCGAACCGACCTCCCGGGCCGAGACACCGGCCAGCACGATGTCGAACATCGGCGCCATGGTGAGCCCGGTGCCCACCCCGCCCAGCAGCAGCGCGGGCGCCAACGTCCACGAACTGACCTGGTGCCCCAGTACCTGGATCACGACGAGCAGCAGCAGCATGCCCGCGGCCATCGCGGTCAGACCCGCGTGCATCAGCCGCCGGCCCAACCGCGCGGCCAGGCCCGCGCCCGCGACGATGAAACCGACGACCATGCCCAGCGCGCTCGGCGCGGAGGCCAACGCCGACTTGGTCGGCGACCAGCCCAGACCCAGCTGCATCCACAGTGTGCTGACCAACGCGGAGCCGATCATCGCGGAGAAGATCGCCAACGCCACCACGATGCCGCCGGAGAAAGCAGGCTTGTGAAACAGGCTCGGCTCCACCAACGGGGTCCGCCCGGCGACCGCGGTGCGCCGCTCGTGGGAGGCGAAGGCGGCGAAGGTGAGCACCGAGGCGCCCATCATCGCGAACGTCCAGGCCGGCCAGCCCAGCTCGCGCCCCTGCACCAGCGGGTAGATCACCAGGCCCGCACCCACCGCGCCGAGCGCCGCACCGAACAGGTCCAGACGCATCCCCTCCGCGCGTCGGCCGGCCGGCAGGAAGCGCAGCGCGGCCAGCACGGTGACCACACCGATCGGGATGTTGATCGCGAAGATGGCCCGCCAGCCGGCGCCGAACAGGTCGACGTCAACCAGCCAGCCACCGAGAATCGGGCCGCCCACCGCGGACAGCCCCATGATCGGGCCGAACGCACCGAAGGCCTTCGCGGTCTCCGCGGGCGGGAACATCTCCTTGATCATGCCCAGGCCCTGCGGCAGCACCATGGCGCCGAGCAGCCCCTGCAACACCCGCGCGCTGATCAGCATCGACGGGGACTGCGCGACCGCGCACAGCAGCGAGGCGGTGGTGAACCCGGCGGTGCCGATCAGGAACATGCGCTTGCGGCCGAACATGTCGCCCAGCCGGCCGCCGATCAGCAAACCGACCGCCATGGCCAGGGTGTACGCCGCGCCCAACCACTGCACCAGCGTCTCGCCGGCCCCAAGATCGCCCCGGATGGTCGGGGCGGCAACGGTGGTGACCAGGGCATCGAGCAGATCCATGATCTCCATGCCCAGGATCACGAACAGCGCCGCCCAGCGCTTGTCGTAACCGGTAGTGACCTCGTCCACGTGCATCCCCCGACTGCCAGCTTCTGGAACGGCGTTCCAGGCAACGAACACTGTTCTACATGTTAACGTTGTTCGACGCAAGGACAGTGTTCGGAGGTTCCATTGGTCGAGGTTCCGGTTCCACCGTGGCGGACGCCCCCGAAGACCGTGCTAGCGCGGGTGCCCATCACCCAGGACGCGATCGTCGGCGCGGCGCTACGCGTGCTGGACGCGGAGAACCTGGACGCGGTGAGCATGCGGCGGGTGGCCCAGGAGCTGGACACCGGCCCGGCTTCGCTCTACGCCCATGTGGCCAACAAACAGGAACTGCTCGACCTGATGTACGACCGGGTGATGGACGAGGTCGAGCTGCCCGGCCCGCCGGACGCCGCGCGGTGGCGGGAACAGGCCCGCGAGCTGATGGTCACCATGCACCGCACGTTGAGCGCGCACTCCGACATCGCCCGCGCCGCCCTGGCCAACATCCCCACCGGTCCGAACGCGCTGCGCGTCACCGAGGCGCTGCTGCAGATCCTGGCCGCGGGTGGGGTGCCCGCGCAGCCCGCCGCGTGGTTCCTGGACCGCATCGCGCTCTACGTCAGCGCCGACGCGTACGAGGCCACGCTGTGGCCGCAGTCAATGGTCGGCGACCCCGAGGAGTTGGTCGGCTCGTTGCAGGCCTACTTCCGCAGCCTGCCCGCCGAGCAGTTCCCGGCCACCCTCGCGCACGTCGAGCAGTTGACCGCCGGGATGCCCGCTGAGCGCTTTCTGTTCGGCCTGGACCTCATGCTGGGTGGGCTGGCCGCGCTGGTGCCGCCGCGCGGATGACTCACCGACGCTGCGCAATCAGGATCTGGTACTCCCAGTTCATGACGAAGCGGTCCGCGCCGCAATCCGCGTCGGCGGCCAGCGCGTCCAGCCCGGCATCCAGCGCCGCGGCGCGGGCCGGGTCGTCGGCCAGGTTCCGGTACACGGCGATCGTCGGCCCGTAGCGCGCCTTGAAGTACTCCCGGAAATCCACCGGCTCGTCGAAGCAGTCCACCCGCACCGACTCGGAGATAACCCGAGTCACCTCGACCGCCTCGCCAAACAGCCCGCGCACGTGCTGCTCGTCGCCCCATAGCGGCGGGGGCTGCGCGCCGGGCGACGGGGGCGGGGCGTAGGGCTTCATGGTGGCGAACATGCGCCCGACGAATCCGGACGGGGTCCAGCTGAGCAGTGCGATCCGCCCGCCCGGGCGGCACACCCGGGCCAGTTCGGCAGCGGCCACCTCGTGGTGCGGGGCGAACATGACCCCCAGACAGGACAGCACCACGTCGAACGAGCGGGCCGGCCACGGCAGTGCCTCGGCGTCAGCGGCCTGCCAGTCCAGGTGTGCGCCGCGCGCGGCCGCTCGGGCGCGGCCGGCGGCGAGCAGGTCCGGGGTGAGGTCCGAGGCGATCACCGAGGCGCCGGTCAGCGCGGCAGGGATCGAGGCGTTGCCCGAGCCCGCCGCCACATCCAGCACCTGCTGCCCGGCGTGCACGCCGGCCGCCTCGACCAGTCGCGCGCCCAGACCGGTGATCACCTCGTCGGCCAGCGCCGGGTAGTCGCCCAGCGCCCACATCGTGCGGTGCCGGTCCTTCAGGGCTTGGTCGGCCTCGGTGGCCGGTGTCGTGATGGTCATCGCTTGCCTCCGTCGTCGTTGTGCGCAGACCGTAGGTCGCGCCCGTGGGCCCCGCCCAGTCCGAGATATGGACCGCCGGCCGGGTGCGGAATACTGCGACGGGTCCGGCCGTCCACGTCAGGGAGGCGCGCTCATGCCCATCGCGACCGTCGAGGTCTACGCGCAGATGTTGGACCGCGCGAAGGCCGGCGCCTTCGCCTACCCGGCGATCAACGTCTCGTCCTCGCAGACGTTGAACGCGGCACTGGCCGGCTTCGCCGAGGCGGGTAGCGACGGCATCATCCAGGTCTCCACCGGCGGCGCGGAGTACCTGTCCGGCCCGACGCAGAAGCACATGGTCACCGGTTCGGTGGCCTTCGCGCTCTACGCGCACGAGGTAGCCAAGCAGTACCCGGTGCAGATCGCGCTGCACACCGACCACTGTCCGAAGGACAAGCTGGACGGCTTCATGCGTCCGCTGGTCGCCATCTCCGCCGAGCGAGTGGCTCGCGGCGAGGAGCCGCTGTTCCAGTCGCACATGTGGGACGGCTCCGCCGTGCCGCTGGGCGAGAACCTGCAGATCGCGCAGGAACTGCTGGCCGCGTGCAAGGCGGCCAAGGTCGTGATGGAGGCCGAGATCGGCGTCGTCGGCGGCGAGGAGGACGGCGTCGAGGGCGGCGGCGGCGACAAGCTGTACACGACCCCCGAGGATGCCCTGGCCACCGCCGAGGCGCTGGGCACCGGGGAGAGCGGGCGCTACATGCTGGCCGCCACTTTCGGCAATGTGCACGGGGTCTACAAGCCCGGCAACGTGAAGCTGCGCCCGGTCATCCTCAAGGAGATTCAGGACGCGGTCGGGGCCAAGGTCGGCAAGGACCAACCCTTCGACCTCGTCTTCCACGGTGGGTCCGGCTCGCTGCTCTCGGAGATCCACGAGGCGCTGGACTTCGGTGTGGTCAAGATGAACGTGGACACCGACACCCAGTACGCCTACACCCGCGCGGTGGCCGGGCACATGTTCAGCAACTATGACGGCGTGCTCAAGGTCGACGGTGAGGTCGGCTCGAAGAAGAGCTACGACCCGCGTGCCTGGGGCAAGGCGGCCGAGGGGTCCATGGCGGCTCGGGTGGTCGAGGCCTGCCAGGCCTTACGTTCGGCGGGTACCACGCTCGGGGCCTGAGTATGCGTCAGATCCGTGGATGGGTGGGGATTTTGCTGGCCACGGTGGTCCTCGCGGGCTGCGGCGGCGGGGGCGGTTCGAAAGCCCGGGTCACCCCCCAGCCGGTGCCCGCCGCCGAGTTGTCCACCGCGGCGCCGAGCAGCCAGCCGGACGCCGACTTCCTCGGCAGCACGCTGCAGGACGAGGTGCCCTATACCGACGAGGCGGGCCTGGTCAGCTTCACCTCGCCGGCGCACGACATCAACTGCTCGATCTCCGATGCGCCACGCGGTGTCTCCTGCCAGCTGCCGATTTTCTCCTACAAGCCGATCGAGAAGGACCAGTGCAAGGGCAACGGCGTGTGGGGCTCGACGGTCGAACTGGAGACCAAGAAGCCGACGTTCGTCTGCGCCACCGACGCGATCGTGGCCACGAAGACACTGCCCTACGGCAAGCGGATTGAGGACCAGGATCTGATCTGCGTCAGCAAACAGGACGGCATCACCTGCCGTAATGCCCGCACCGATCACGGCTTCCGCATCGCGCAGGGCTACTACACATTCTACTGACGATCCGTCAGCTTAACTTTTCCCGCAGTACCCGCTTGAGCAACTTGCCGGAGGCGTTGCGCGGTAGCTCGTCGGTGAAGTGCACCATCTTGGGCACCTTGTACTTGGCCAGCCGCTCCTTGCTGTAGGCGATCAGCTCCTCCGCCGTGGCGGTCTGCCCCGGCCGCAGCACGACCACCGCGGTCACCACCTCGATCCATTTCGGGTCCGGGGTGGAGATCACCGCGACCTCGGCCACCGCCGGGTGGGAGTAGATGCAGTCCTCCACCTCGCGCGAGGCCACCAGCACGCCGCCGGTGTTGATCACGTCCTTGATCCGGTCGACGACGGTGATGTAGCCCTCTTCATCGATGCGCACCAGATCGCCGGAGTGGAACCAGCCGCCCTCGAACGCCTCGGCGGTCTCCTCCGGCTTGTCCCAGTAGCCCTCGCACAGCTGCGGTGAGCGGTAGACGCACTCCCCGACCTCGCCCGCCGCCACGGCGGTGCCGTCCGGGTTGATCACCTGCATCTCCACGAACAGCACCGGCCGCCCGCAGGACTCCGGTCGTGCCGCGTGCTCCTCCGGCCGCAGCACGGTAGCCAGCGGAGCGATCTCGGTCTGGCCGAAACAGTTGTACCAACCGAGTTCCGGCAGTGCCTGGGCAATGCGTTCGCGCACCGGCCCCGGCATGACCGAGGCGCCGTAGTAGGCCTTGCGCAGGCTGGACAGGTCGCGGGTGGCGAAGTCGGGGTGTTGGGACAGCGGCACCCAGACGGTGGGCGCCAGGAACAGCGCGCGGGTCTTGTCCCGCTCCACCAACTCCAGCATCGTCGGGATGTCCGGGCTGGTGAGCAGCCGGTTGCGGGCACCCACCGCGAGCCACGGCAGCATGAACGCATGCATCTGCGCGGTGTGGTACAGCGGCATCGCGTGCAGCGGTGCGTCGTCCTCCTTGGCGTCCAGCGCGATGATCACCGAGGCGTAGTGGAGCACATAGGCGCGGTGGGTCATCATCGCGCCCTTGGCGCGTGAGGTGGTGCCGGAGGTATAGATCAATTGGCACAGGTCGGTGTCGCTGACCTCGACATCGACCACCGGGACGGGGCCGCTGCGCATGGCATCCAACAGTGCGTCCGGGCCGCCGTGTAGCAGCATGCTGGTGGGCACCCGGGCGAGCTTGCCGAGGTTGGGTGCCAGGTGCGGGTCGGCCAGTACCAGCGTGGCACCGGATTGCTCGATCAGGTAGGCGAGTTCCTCGCCGGTGAGTGCGTAGTTGATCGGCACGTGAACCAGCCCGGCCCGGCATGCGCCGAGGAAGGCGATCAGGTAAGCGTCGCTGTTCTGGCCATAGGCGGCGACCCGGTCACCCTTGCGCAGCCCGCGGTCCAGCAGCACCGCGGCGGTACGAGTGACCGCATCGTCCAGGTCCCGATAGGTCCACTCCCGGTCCTCGTAGATCAGCGCAGTGCGATCGGGCTGCCGGAGGGCCGAGCGGCGCAGGATGTCATCGACCGTGCTGGACCGGACGTTCGTCATGGCGCTCAATCTAGGGAACGCCGCGGCCCCCGGCCAGTGGGCCGGGGGCCGCGGGTTGGTTGTGACGTGGCGTCAGAACCCTGGGTGTTATTGCCAGGTGTAGATGACGAATTGGCCGGGGTCGGGGGTCCAGCCGTTGGGTGATCCGTCGGGGTTGGAGGCGGTGTTCTCGCTGTTGTACTTGTACATGAATTCCCGGCCCTGGCCGTTGTCGTGGTTCCAGTTGTCACCGGTGCGTTCGGTGGTGACGTAGGCGAAGCGTTGGTCCAGGGAGGCATCGGCCTTCCACACGGTGCCGTTGTCCAGTTCGGACATGAGTCGGTCGCGGGTCAGGTTGGGTCCGATGGCCCTGGCGGCCTGGGCGAAGATGTTCATGCCCACGTAGCCGGACTGCACGATGTGGTGGTTACCGCCGCGGTTGGCCCGGGCGTATTTGTTCATGGTGGCCATGAACTCCGCGCCCCACAGTTTGTAGGTGGTATTCGTCCAGTAGCGGGTGGCCGGCCACTTGCCGAACAGGGAACCCAGTACCTCACCGGCCAGGTGGTTACCGGAGATGCCCTTGGGTGGGTAGTAGCCCTGCTGTTGGGACTCGACCATGAATTTGGCCATGGTCGCGGGGTTGATCACGTAGTGAATGATGTGCTCGGGGGCCGCGGCGCGGAAGGCGAGCACGTAGGCCGACATCGAGGTTTCCGAGATCGACACGTCGGCGCGTTTGACCAGCTTCGACCCGGCGGCGTCCATGATCTTCTCCACCGTGTTGCAGGCCAGCTGCATCTCCGGGGAGGTCAGGCAGATCAGGCCGTAGGTGGTCGGCTTGATGGTGTTCGCCGCCCAGTGCGCCCCGGCCATCGCCTCGTGGATCATCGACATGTGGGTGGGGAACATGTACGGGTCCTGCCACTCGGTCTGGGAGTAGGCCCAGGCCCCCACATAGGGCAGGTGGTACTGCGCGAGGTCATCGTGGATCGAGGCGGTGGCCCAGTCGATGCCGGTGATCATGGAGAAGATGTGGTCCTGACCGACCAACTTCTTGATGCACGCCTTCGCCCGGGAAACCTCACCGGGACCGTCATCACAGTCCTGAATCACGATCCGGCGACCCAGCACCCCACCGCGGTCGTTGATCGCCGCCGCTGAGGCCTGGTTACCGCGCACCAACGGGGCGGTGATCAAGTTGCCCAGCGCCATGCCGTGCATGTTCACCGAGCCCAGCTTGATCTCATCCTTGGTCACACCGACATCGGTGGCACCCTGCTTGTCGTCATAGATCTTCTGGTTCTCCGCGGAGCTATCCGCAGCCGCCGCGCCCACCCCATCCCCACTGCCACCGGCCTGCGCCCCCGCCCGGACCGCCTTGGCCACCGGGACCGCCTTGCTCGCCTTGCTCGCGGCCTTGACCGCGGTCACCGCCTTGGCCGCCTTCACCCCAACAGCCGGCGCCGCCGGAGCCACCGCAGCAGCAGCCGCCGGAGCAGCAGCAACCGCAGCCGCACCCACAGGCGC
>DASXPS010000148.1 GCA_036493475.1 Sporichthyaceae bacterium
GCACGTCAGACCCCTGCTGTGCGGCTCCTCCCTTTCTCGCGGTCGATCCCTTCGGGATGGTCGTGCCAGATCGGTTCCACCGTGCCGGCACGGGCCGCCTGGCGCGCCCGGTCGAGCCGGTTGGCCACGGTGCTGTCCCCGCCGATCATCGGCCGAGCGTAGTGGCGGGTGGTGATGCCGGACCGGGCGCAGCCCGTCATTTCGGCGCCGTCAACACCGCGCCGCGACTGCGGCAGCCGTTGGCCAGAAAACGGTCCGAACCGCAGCCTGCTCGAGAGCGGTATGGCTAGTACCGAACAGTGTCCGGACGTTCCCGCGGGAACGTTTCCTGCCGATCGCGTGGCGCGTGGCAGCCTGCGGCCACGGCAAGAGCGGCACGGCGATGCGTCCGGTTCTCAGTCCAGAATGGTGGCACCTTCTTCCTCGTCGAGGTGGTGGCGCGGGTGGCGGACGCGAGTTTCGAGGAGCTCCAGGCTTCGTTGGGAACGGCGCTGGCGGCCAATGGGCCTGGCTCCGGGGTCGAGCACGTGCTGGTGGTCCTGCCCTCCTACAGCGTCGGCGACTCGTTGTTGGCGCACTACGCCGAACACATCGCCGCGCTGGAGCACCGGTACCTGCTCGCGGCGTTGGTGCTCGGCCGCATCGAGTCGTGCCACCTGGTGTTCGTCACGTGCGCGCCGCCGGAGCCGGATGTGCTGCGCTACTACGCGTCTCTGCTGCTGCCTGAGCAACGGGGCACGGCGTGGAACAGGCTCCGCGTGCTCGCCGTGCCGGACGACACCGCACGTCCGGTCGCCGCCAAGTTGCTGGATCGCCCGGACCTGATCGAGCAGTTGCGCACGAGCGTCGGCGGTCTTCCGGTGTTCATCGAGCCGTGGAACGTCACCGACGCCGAGGTCGAGGTGGCCCTGGCGTTGGGTGCCCCGATCTACGGCACGGCGCCAAGCCTGCGGCGCCTGGGCTTCAAGAGCGCGGGCCGGCGCCTGTTCCGCAAGGTCGGTGTGCCGACCCCGCTCGGTGTCGAGGGTGTGCGCAGCATCGACGATGTGCTCGCCGCAATGGAGGTCATCCGCTCGGGACGACCCGGCCTTCAGTCGGTGGTGATCAAACACGACGACAGCGGCGCGGGAGACGGCAACGTGATCGTCGATCTGACTGCCCCTATGTTGCCGGACGAGCAACTGCGCGACCGGCTCACGGCGTTGCCCAGTTGGTATCTCGCGGATCTTGCGCGCGGCGGCGGCATTGTCGAAGAGCTGATTGTCGGCGACGCGTTCGCCAGCCCCAGCGCGCAGGTGGACATCGAGCCCTCGGGACACGTTGTCGTGCTCGCCACCCACGAGCAGGTGCTTGGCGGGGACAATGGCCAGGTCTACAAGGGCTGCAGATTCCCGGCCGACGACGCGTATGCCGCGCAGATCGCCGCGCACGCCCGCGCGGCCGCCGAGGAGCTCGCCGCCTGCGGCGTCGTCGGGCGGGTCGGCGTGGACTTCGTCGCGGCGCGCGACGCGGCCGGCCACTGGACGGTGCTGGCGCTGGAGATCAACCTGCGCAAGGGCGGCACCACCCACCCCTACTGCGCGCTGCGCAGCCTGGTGCCCGGCCGCTACGACGCGCCGGCGGGGCGCTGGGTCGCCGCCGACGGCAGCAACCGTGCCTACTGCTCGACGGACAACCTGATGGACCCGGCCTGGCGCAACCGCCCGGCCGCCGGTGTCATCGCCGCCGTCGCGGCGGCAGGCCTGGAATTCGATCACGACCGCGGCACGGGCATCGTGCTGCACATGCTGTCCGGCCTTGCCGTGGACGGCCGGTTCGGGATGACCGCCATCGGCCGCTCGCCCGAGCAGGCAGCACAGCTCTACGTGAAAGCCGTGCACGCGGTGGGCGGCTGAACCACCCAAGAAACGACCGCGGCGCCCCCGCTGACCTGCGAAGACGCCGCTTTAGATGCTCCCGCGACAGGACTTGAACCTGTAACCTGCCGGTTAACAGCCGGACGCTCTGCCGAATTGAGCTACGCGGGACCGTCACCAGGGCTGACGCCCCCGGACCGACGCACACAGTAGCGCACGAGCCGGTCCCGACCCGCGGAAATCCCGCCGGTTGACACGCGACAACAATCACGCGCGACACACCGCGGACGCGTGTTCGCCCCGCGCTCGGGTACGAGTTAGTCAAGCAACTCGACCCGAGGAGTACGGATGCGTCGCTACATCTTTCTGACCGGCGTCGCGACCGGCTACGTGCTCGGTGCACGCGGCGGCCGCGCCCACTACGAGAAGATCAAGTCGATGGCCTGCAAGATGCGCGACAGCCAGGCCGCCCACACGGCGATGGACACCGCCGGCGCCACTGGTGGCAAGCTGCTGAACACCGCCAAGGACAAGGCGCCGGACTGGATGCCGGGCAGTCACTCCGATGACGTTCACGAGATGTACCACAACGGTCGTGAGTCCTCACCGATGCGGCCCTGACCGCCCCGGCGGCCGTTAGGCCAGGTATTCGCGCAGTTCCGCGGCCGCGGGCCGGTGGCGCAGTTTGGCCAGCGTGTTGGCCTCGATCTGCCGCACCCGCTCGCGGGTGACGCCGAAGATCTGGCCGACCTCCTCCAGCGTGTGCGGGTTGCCGTCGTGCAGGCCGTAGCGCATCTTGACCACGCGCTTCTCCCGCTCGCCCAGCGTCTCCAGGATCGACTCCAGGTCCGAGCGAAGCATGGACACCGACGCGGCGTCGGCCGGTGAGGCGGCCTCGCAGTCCTCGATGAGGTCGCCGAGTTCGGAGTCCTCGCTCTCCCCGATCGGGGTGTGCAGCGAGACCGGGTCCTGCGCGTAGCGCAACGCCTCCAGCACCCGCTCGGTGCTCAGGTCCAGCCGCAGACCGATCTCCCCCGGGGTCGGCTCGCGGCCGGTCTCCTGATGCAGCACCCGCTGCAGCCGGATGATCTTGTTGATCATTTCGACCACGTGCACCGGCACCCGGATGGTTCGCGCCTGGTCGGCCAACGCACGGGTCACCGCCTGGCGGATCCACCACGTCGCGTAGGTGGAGAACTTGTAGCCCTTGGAGTAGTCGAACTTCTCCACCGCGCGGATCAGCCCCAGGTTGCCCTCCTGGACCAGGTCCAAGAACGGCAGGCCGCGGCCGGCGTAACGCTTGGCGATGGACACGACCAGCCGCAGGTTGGCCTCGATCAGTTGCCGCTTGGCGCGGATACCGTCACGCTCGATGATGCCGAGCTCGGCGCGCAGGGTGACCGACAGGTTCGGGTCGACGGCCAGCTTCTCCGCGGCGAACACGCCGGCCTCGATGCGCCGGGCCAGTTCGACCTCCTGCACTGCGGTCAGCAGCGGCACCCGCCCGATCTCGCGCAGGTAATGGCGGACCAGGTCGGTGGCCGGCGCCGAGGACTCCGCGACCGCGGGCAGCGGCTCGTCCTCCGCCTCGGCCTCGGCCTCGGCCAGCTCGCCGGAGGACGGCTCGGCGGCGGTGGTTTCCTCGACCTCGACCTCGACCTCGACCTCGACGGTCTCGGTCAGGACGATCGGTCCACCCGGCGCCGGCAGCAGCGGCCGCTCGCGGGTCTCGACGGGGCACACCTCGGCCGCAGCTTCGCCCGGTGTCGCAACCGCAGGGGCCGGGACGGCCGCGTCGGACACCGCGGCGAGACCGGCCGTGCGAGACGACGTGACGCGAGCCACGACCACCCCTTAGCTGCGTTGATGTGCTTCCCGGGCTTGTTCACAGCTGCGGTGACCACCGTGATGCGTGTGAACGAGCTTGACGGGTTTCAGTGTGTGGTCGAGGGCACTCCCGGCGCCGGGAGTTGACGAAAGACAGGGTCCGGCGCGACCCGATTTGGGAGGATGGGTCCGGTGCGTCCGAGCAAGGACTGCGCCATCAGATACAACTGGATCTTGTATGGGTGAGAACGGCTAACTGACCCCGAATCAGGTCGCCCGCAACGGGTGTGCAGAACTCACAAACCCTCGATGAGCCGTTCCCGCAGACCGTGTCGGAATTGTTCGAGGGCGACCAGTTCGCCGAACAGTTTGGTGTGCTCCTCGGGCCGCTCCACCGGGTTGATGCGCTGCAGCCGACCCGACAGCGCCTCGATCTCCCGACCAACCGCCGCGACCTGAATCGCGGCGAGGAGTTCGGCCGCATAACGCCGGTTTGGTTCCTCCGGGGAATGCGGCGGGTCCACGGCCAGTTCGGCCACCAATCCGCGCACCACCTCGTCCCCGGCGTGCTCCCGTACCCGGCCCACCCACTCCTCGCCCGCCCCACCGGCCACAGTGCCACCGGCCGCGACCAACGCGGCGTGCACTGCGGCGTGGGCGGGAGCACGGAACGCGTCAGGTTCCAATACGTCGAAGCGCGGCCCGAGTAGTTGCGGGTACTGCAGGCCCAGTTTGAGCGCCTCGCGCTCGACCATCAGCGCTGGATCCCGCGGGTCGGGGCGGGCCACGCCGGTATCGCGTTTGGCCGGCGGCGCTGCGGGGGCGGCCTCGCCGCTGTTGCCGCCGCGACGGGCGGCTTGGGCCAACACGGCGAACACCGCGTCGACGTCCATGCCCAGCCACCCGGCCAGCCGACGGCCGTACTCGTGACGCAGCGCGCGGTCGCGAATCTTGATCACCACGGGCGCCGCGGCGTGCAGCGCGGCCACCCGACCCTCGGCCGACTCGATGTCGTGCCGGTCCACCACGCCCCGGATGGCGAACTCGAACAACGGCACCCGCCGCGCGATCAGATCGCGCACCGCCTCGTCGCCCGAACGCAGCCGCAGATCGCAGGGGTCCAGACCGTCGGGTTCGACCGCGACGAAGGTCTGCATGATGAACCGTTCGTCCTGTTCGTCGTGGGCCTTGCGGGCGGCCTTCTGCCCGGCCTCGTCGCCGTCGAAGGTGAAGATCACCTCACCGCGGAACTCGCTGGCGTCCATCAGCAACCGGCGTAGCACCTTGACGTGCTCGACCCCGAACGCGGTGCCGCAGGTGGCCACCGCGGTGGGCACGCCGGCGGCGTGACAGGCCATCACATCCGTGTAGCCCTCGACAATCACGGCCTGCCCGCGGCGTTTGACCTCCTTCTTGGCCCGCTCCAGGCCGTAGAGCAGTTGGCTCTTCTTGTAGATCGGGGTCTCCGGTGTGTTGACGTATTTCGCCTCGATCTTGTCGTCGTCGAAAAGCCGACGCGCCCCGAAGCCCACGATGTCGCCGGTGACGTCGTGAATGGGCCACAACAGCCGGCCCATGAACCGGTCGAGCAGGCCGCGCGGGCCCTGCCGGGCCAGGCCGGCGTTGACCAGTTCCTCGTCGGTGAACCGACGTCCCCGCAAATGCTTGACCAACGTGTCCCAGGTGCGCGGGGCGAAGCCGCAGCCGAAGGTCGAGGAAATCTCGGTGTCGAAGCCGCGCTGCTGCAGGAACGCGCGGGCGGGCGCCGCCTCGCCGGCGGTGAGCAGTTGCTCGGCGTAGAACTCCGCGGCGGCGCCGTGCGCCTCGACCAGCCGGGTACGGCTGCCGGTGGATTGCCGCGGCGCGGAGCCGCCCTCCTCGTAGCGCAGCGTGATGCCCGCCTTCCCTGCGAGGCGTTCGATGGCCTCGGCGAAGGAGAGGTGATCGGTCTTCATCACGAAGTCGATGACGTCCCCGCCCTCGCCACAGCCGAAGCAGTGGAAGTAGCCGCGGGTGGGGTTGACGTTGAACGACGGGGTCTTCTCGTCATGGAACGGGCACAGGCCCTTCAGCGACCCGCCGCCCGCGTTGCGCAGCCCGACCCGGGCGCCGACCACGTCGGCGATCGCCGAGCGCTCCCGGACCAGCGCAATGTCCTCGTCCTTGATGCGGCCCGCCACGCCTGGATCCTACGGTTGCCCGCCCACCGTCCCGCCCGACACGCATCTTGGGGCCGTGTAGGCACCTATCGCGGGCCCGCGATGCGTGTCTCACCGGCCCGAAGATGGCGTGTCGGCGGCGGTAGCTTCGGTGCCATGACATCTCGTGAGCGCGACGATCTGCTGGCCACGCTGGCGCACCACCGGACGCTACTGCGGCACACCGCGAACGGCCTGACCGACGAGCAGGCCGCGACGCGCAGCACGGTCAGTGAGCTGTGCGTGGGCGGGGTGATCAAGCACGTCACCCGGATGGAGCGGCGCTGGACGGACTTCCTGGAGCGTGGCCCGGTGGCCTTCGGCTCCTTCGACGCCGAGGCTTACGCCGCGCACGCCGCGAGCTTCCGGATGGAGCCCGGCGAGACCCTCGAGGGCCTGCTCGCGGAGTACGCCGAGACCGCCGCGCACACCGACGACGTGGTGGCCGGATTGTCCGACCTCAATGCGGACGGCCCGCTGCCGGTCACTCCGTGGTGGCCCGAGGGCACCCGCTGGACGGCGCGGCGGGTGCTACTGCACGTGATCGCGGAGACCGCCCAGCACGCCGGGCACGCCGACATCGTCCGCGAGGCCATCGACGGGCAGAAAACCATGGGCTGACGCGCCCCCTCGGCCCGGGCCCGCCGTCTGCGCCGGCCGATCCGGTCCCTCCGACCAGCGGAAATCGGGCGCGATGCTTCCTCAGCAAGGGCACCGCGCCCAATTCGGCACGCAGCGCCGATCAGCCGCCGTTTCTCGTCAGCCACGCGTCCACGTCGTGCACGACCTGCAAGTGCGCGGCTTCAACCAGCGGATAGTGCGACGCCGCCGGAATGACGGACTTCGTGACCTCGGGGCTGCCGGTGTAACGATCGGCCATCTGGTCGATAGCCAGCGGGTGCGGCCCGAAGACCGCGTCGGCGTCACCGAACATCACCAGCACCGGAACGTCGATCTCACCGAGGTGCTGGTAGTCGGCAGCGATGCCGGCCGGGATCGACTCCAATTGCCCACACGGGTCTGGGTTGAGGGGCGGGACCGCTGTGCGCACCGCCTGCTCGGCACTGTTGAAATAGAATTTGTCACGCGAATTCTTGAAGAAGGCCGCATAGTCCGCCGGCGCTCCCGCGTCGCCTCCCTGGGCGCAGCGGTGGTAAACGTCGCTGACCTCAGACGCGGTAAACGGCGTCCCCACGCCATCGCCCCAACTCTCGTTGAACACGCCGTCGATGTCGTGGAATGAGTACGCGAGAATGTGGGTGGTCAGCCCGCCGACGGACGCGCCGCCGACGAAGACCTTCTTGAACGCCGTCGGCTTTGCGCCGTCCAGCCGGTAGCTGCCGGCGCGCAGGGCTTCGACCATCTGGTGGGCGACGTCGGCCTCGGAGCCGAAGCAGGTGTCAAGGCCGGCCGGCTTGCCGCTGGCGCCATAGCCGAGGCGATCGACCGCCACCGACACATGGCCCAGTTCTGCCATCTGACGGGCGTAGTCGTATCCAGTGACACCCTTGAACTGCCAGTAATAGGCGCCCCAGGTCACCGCGTGGAGGTACAGCATCGCTGCCTTGCCGCTTTTCAATGCGGCCTGCGGTGCGACCAGAGTGCCCTTGACCGTGTAGTTACTGCCGTCGCTGTGACAGGACAACTTGCTGGTGTTGGTATTGGCGACATCGAACGAGATGGGGAGCTCGACAATGCCGGATTGCTGAGCGGCGACGCCGGGCGCGGCGACCGCCGGGGTCACCGCGAACAGGGTCGCAGTGGCGCACGCGGCAGCCAGCAGGGACATATTTCGCATCACGATTCGTTCTCCTCAGTGATTACTCCGGTCACCGACAGTGGGGGCGGGCCGGTGATGGTGAGTGCGATGAGAATCCCCGAGCCGGGAGCTGCTCACTAGTGGCCCGAGGGTCGATATGCATACACTTCGGGCCATGCCAGCGCTGGTGGTCGTCGTAGCGCTCGAGAACGTCGTCCCGTTCAACCTGGGCGTCCCCGGGCAGGTCTTCGGTGCGCCGACCGCGGAGCTCGCCGCGCGGTACGAACTCGCCGTGTGCAGCCCCGGACACAAGGTGCGCACGTGCGAGGGCCTCATCGTGCACACCGAGCACGGCCTCGAGATCCTCACCTCGGCAGACGTGATAATCCTGGCCGGCACCGCACCCGTCGCCGTCGACATTCGTCCGGATGTCCGCGACGCGTTACGCGCTGCGTACTCCCGCGGCGCCCGCCTGGTATCGCTGTGCACCGGGGCCTTCGTCCTGGCCGCCGCCGGCCTCCTCGACGGCCGTCGCGCGACCACGCACTGGCTCTATTCCGATGAGCTGGCGGCCCGATACCCGGCAATCGACGTCCAGCCTGAAGTGCTCTTCATCGACGATGGCCAGGTGCTCACCTCGGCGGGCCTCGCCGCAGGGATCGATCTGTGCCTGCATATCGTTCGCTCTGACCATGGCGCGGAAGTCGCGAACCGCTGCGCGCGCTATGTGGTCTCCGCGCCGCATCGTCCGGGCGGGCAGGCCCAATACATCGAGGCTCCGGTCCCGGCGCTCTCGATCGATCCACTTGCCGCGACCCAAGCGTGGATGCTGGACCACCTGGATCAGGACCTCAGCCTCGACCGGATGGCGACGCACGCCGGCATGAGTCGGCGATCTTTCACCCGCCGGTTCCGTAACGAGACCAGTACCACGCCGGTGCAGTGGCTACTGGACCAAAGGATCCTGCACGCGCGGCGACTACTTGAGTGCACCGACCGCAGCGTCGACCAGGTGGCCGAAGACTGTGGCATGCACAACGGGACGGCGCTGCGACGCCATTTCCGTTCCGCTACCGGGACCACCCCGTCTGCCTACCGGGAAGCGTTCACTCATCGTTCGCAGGTGCGGACGGATTCCTAGCCGCGGGGTCGGTGATGCCGATGCGCACGGTGTCCGGGCCGGTCGGTCGGACCCGGGCGTGCTCTGCCGGGTAGCGCCGGTCGTCCGGGGTCATGCGGGCCTCCCGGCTCAGGCATCCAGGACGAGTTCGGACTCCGGGCGGGCGCAGCAGATCAGCACCGACCCGGCCGGCGGGGGCTCCAGCGGCGTCGGCCGGTAACTGACCGACCCGGACAGCAGCGGGGTAACGCACAGGTGGCACACCCCCGTACGGCACGACCAACGCACGGAGATGTCGCAGGCCTCGGCGAGTTCGAGCACGGTGGGGGAACGAATTGGGTCGAACGGGACGGTGAGTCCGCTGCGCGCGAAGGTCACCTCCGGCCCGGGGCCAACCGGCCCGGGGGGCGGGTGGGGTGGCACGCGCTGTTCGCCCACGACCCCCGGGGTGATCGCGTCGAGCGCGCCGAACAACTCGGTGTGCACGTCGTCGATTCCGAGGTCCGCGAGCGCCGACCGGACATCGGCCATGAACGGGGCCGGGCCGCACACATAGGCGGTCGCGCCGGCCGGCAGACCGAGTTCCTTCAACGCCGCGGCGTCCATGCGTCGGTGCTCCGCGCTGTAGAAGACGTGCTCGTGGGCGCGGGACAGCTTCGCGAGCGCCTCGTGTGCCTCGCCCGCGAACGCCTGCTCCTCCGGCCGACGCGCGGCGTGCAGCCACCACACCTCACGCTCCGTGCCGGCCAGCGCGTGCAGCATGGCCAGCACCGGGGTGACGCCCACTCCGGCGGAGATCAGCAGCACCGGGTTGGCGGCCTCGGTGAGCACGAACTCGCCGCGTGGTGCGGCGGCGTCCAGCCAATCCCCCGGCCGCACCGCGGTGTGCAGGTAGCGGCTGATCAGCCCGTGCTCCTCGCGCTTGACGCTGATCCGGTACTGGGCTGCGCCGGGCATGGAGGACAGCGAGTAGTTGCGCACCGGGGCAGGCTCCCCGGCGCCGAGCACCCGCAGCGTCAAATACTGGCCGGGCCGCGCCGCGGGCAGCGCCGCGCCGTCCTCGGCCTGCAGGTGCAGCGACACGATCGACGCGCTCTCCGCGACCACGCGGGCTATCCGCAACCGGCGAAAGCCCGCCCACCCCGGCGAAACGACCGTCGGTTTCTCGGCGGCATCGAGCAAATCCCGAAACGAGCCCTGCCAGCCGACACTGAGCGCGGGGATGCGTAGCGCCCGACGCAGCTGCTCCACCGGCTTGTCGGGCAGATAGAGCAATGCGTCGATCTCGGCAACTGTCATGTGTTCCGGGCCGCCCTCGATCTGCACGATCTCGTCGCCGGCCTCGACCTGCCCCTCGCGCAGCACCCGCAGGTAGAACCCGGGCCGGTGGTGCGCGACCAGCAGCGCGGCCATCTGCGGTTCGCCGATGCGGATGCCGGCCCGAAAGCAGGTCACCCGCGGCTGGCTGACCTCGAATTCCGCCTGCCCGATGCGGAATCGGTCGCCGATGCACACCGCGTCGTCGGCCAGTCCGTCGACGGTGAAGTTCTCGCCGAGCGCGCCGAAGGCGATGTCGTCGCGTCCGAAGTGCGTGCGCCAGTAGTCGTAGGACCCGGCCTGGTAGACCAGCGCCGCCCGGTTGGGTCCGCCGTGCCCGGCGGTGTCGGCCACCCCGTCACCGTCGATGTGCAACCGGTGCACGAACCGCGGGCCGGGCACCGGGTCCTTGACGATGCCGGTGCGCACGGTGCGCCCGCGCCAGTCCACCTCGACGGGCATCCCGACGTTGAGCGAGAGAAGGACAGCCATGTCGGGTCAGTGTGCCCCGGCGGCGTATCCGCGTTCCGACAGCGTCCAGGTGTTGCCGTCCGGATCAGTAACCACCTCGATCCGGAAATACATCTGATGGCTCATCAGGTCCGCCTGGTGGGCGCGACCTCGTCGACGTCCAGCCCGCGGTCCACCCCGTGCGGACTGACCTGCTGACCCGGTTCGGGCTCGAGCACCCTCCCGTCGAGCAGCACGGTGAGCTTGTCCGGCTCGAAGGAGACCAGGCCACTGATCCGGCCCACCTCCGGCCACGCATCGGCGTAGCCCCAGGCGCCGCGGGACACTCCGGCGACGTCGAAATAGGAGGCGAGTCCCTTGTAGGGACAGAAGGTCTGGCCGTCCACCGGGCTCAACGCGGACTGATCGATGTCCGCCCGCGGCACATACCAGCGCGGCGCGAAGCCCGATTCGTAGAGCACCAACGGCGCTCCGCTGTCCGCCACCACCCGGTCGCCGACCCGGGCCACCAGATGTCGCGTGGTGGATCGGATGTCGATCCGGTGGTACGCATCAGCGGCATGCCCGACGATGCGCTCCTCTTCCTCGTAGAACGCATCGATGGCGCGCCACGCGAACGCGACCCGGTCGCTGAATTCCTTCGCGTAGAGCGGTGGATCGGTGTGCTGCCAGGCCCCGCGGGCCGCGGTCAACCCGCCGGCCTCCACGGTGAACCAGCCGGTGGACCCGAGGTCCCTGTGCGTGGTGACGGTGTCCACCGGGTGCAGCGTCCCGTCCGCGACATCGCCGATCGGGAAGTAGGCGACCGGGTACCGCCCCGGTTCGTGCAGCAGCAGCACGTCCTCGCTGTCCGCGATCCACTCCCCGCCGTGGCGCACCCGCATGCGACGGCGCAGCGGTTCGGCGTACAACAGCCGCTCCGGCAGCGGCTCGGGCACCAGGAAGCGGCCCACCGGCCCCTTGCCCAACGGACCCTGTTGCCACGACAGACCCACCGCCGTCTCCCTTCGTCGCGGCGGAGAGTACCCAGCCGCGCGGGCCACGACGCAGTGATCACATTACGAAGCGCTAACTGCGATGGCGGTTGTGGATTCAGGCGTGCCGGGCGGGCATTCCGAGTAGCACCCCGGGCATCGGCTCGGCGGGGCCGGCCTGCGCGGCCTGCCACGCATCCCCACCGCGGGTGCGGCGCGGGGCCGACACCGGCCCGTCGGCGACCAGGTGGTGCGGGGCGGCGTAGGTGACGGTGGCGGTGACCACATCTCCCGGGCGGGGGTCCGGGGCGTCGCGGTTGGGCGCGAAGTGCACCAGACGGTTGTCCCGGGCGCGACCGGACAGCCGCCGGGTGGCGTTGTCCTTGCGGCCCTCGCCGGTGGCCACGAGCACCTCGACCTCGCGGCCGACCTGCTTCTTCGCCTCGGCCCAGGAGATCTCCTCGAGCAACGCGACCAGTCGTCCGTATCGCTCGGTGACCACCTCGGCCGGGATCTGGTCGGGCAGGTCCGCGGCGGGTGTGCCCGGCCGCTTGGAGTACTGGAAGGTGAACGCCGAGGCGAACCGGGCCGCGGACACCACGTCCAGCGTGGCCGCGAAGTCCGCCTCGGTCTCGCCGGGGAAGCCGACGATGATGTCGGTGGTGATCGCCGCGTCCGGCATGGCCGCGCGCACCCGGTCGATGATGCCCAGGTACTTGTCCGCCCGGTACGAGCGCCGCATGGCGCGCAGCATCGCGTCCGAGCCGGACTGCAACGGCATGTGCAGTTGCGGCATCACGTTGGGCGTCGCCGCCATCGCCTCGATGACATCGTCGGTGAAGAACGCCGGATGCGGCGAGGTGAACCGGACCCGCTCCAGACCCTCGATCTCCCCGCAAGCGCGCAGCAGCCTTCCGAACCCGTGCCGGTCGCCGAACTCCACGCCGTAGGAGTTCACGTTCTGCCCGAGCAGGGTCACCTCGAGTACGCCCTCGGCGACCAGCGCCTCGATCTCGGCGAGGATGTCGCCGGGGCGCCGGTCCTTCTCGGTGCCGCGCAGCGACGGGACGATGCAGAACGTGCAGGTGTTGTTGCAGCCGACCGAGATCGCCACCCAGGCCGCGTAGGCGCTGTCCCGACGCGTCGGCAAGGTCGAGGGGAAAACCTCGAGGGATTCCAGGATCTCGACCTGTGCCTCGGCCGCCACCCGGGCGCGCTCCAGCAGCACCGGCAGCGAGCCGACGTTGTGCGTACCGAACACCACGTCCACGTACGGCGCGCGGCGCACGATCTCCGCGCGGTCCTTCTGCGCCAGGCACCCCCCGACGGCGATCTGCATGCCGGGGTGCGCGGCCTTCACCGACGCGACGTGCCCGAGGTTGCCGTAGAGACGATTGTCCGCGTTCTCCCGCACCGCGCAGGTGTTGAACACCACGACGTCGGCGACGCTGCCCTCGGCCGCCCGCGCGTAGCCGGCCGCCTCCAGCGAGCCCGCCAGCCGCTCGGAGTCGTGCACATTCATCTGGCAGCCGTAGGTGCGGACCTGGTAGGTACGCGACGAACCGCCGGACGAGGAATGTCCGGGCGGGGCGGTGTAGGCGGAGCGGGGCACCCGCCCAGCGTACGGGGCGGAGCCGGGCGGGTAGCGTGCTCGGAGTGCTGATGAGGATGCGCCGCCTGCGCGTGGGCGCCGCCACCGTCGCGGTGGCCCTGACCGTCACCGCCTGCGGGTTTCACACCTCGGACAGCGCGAAGGCCCGCGCGTCCGCGGCCGCCGCGGCGAGCCTGATGGCCCGGATTCAACAGGGCAGCAAGCTGGTGGTCGGGGTGGAGTTCAACCAGCCCGGCATCGGCGTGAAGGACCCGACCACCGGCCTGTTCTCCGGCTTCGACGTCGAGATCGCCAACCTGATCGCCGGCAGACTCGGGGTGAAGGAATACGACATCGAGTTCAGGGAGATTGTGCCGAGCAACCGGGAAACGTCGCTGATCACCGGCGCCGTGGATCTGGTCATCGCCTCGTACTCGATCACCGACGCCCGTCGCGCCATGGTCGGCCAGGCCGGTCCGTATCTGGTCACCGGGCAGCAACTACTGGTCCGCAAGGACGACGATTCTATTTCCGGGCCGGCGGCGCTGAAGGGCAAGAAGGTCTGCGCGATGACCGGGTCCCCGTCGCTCAAGACCATGCAGCAGAAATACGGCGCGAAGCCCGCGCCGTTCGCCACCTACACCGAGTGCGTGACGCAGTTGCTGAACAAGGCGGTGGATGCGGTGACCACCGACGGCGCGATCCTGCTCGGGTATGCCTCGAGCCAACCGGAGCAGCTCAAGGTGGTCGGCGCGCCGTTCAGCACCGAGCGCTACGGCATCGGCTTCAAGCGCGGCGACAGCGCGACCTGCGCTGCCCTGCGCCAAGCCCTGGTCCAGATCTTCGCCGACGGCAGCTGGATCAAGGCCTTCAAGCAGACCCTGGGCAAGGCGGGCGTGCCCACTCCGCTCAAGCCCGTCGTCGACCCCACGTGCTGACGGGGTCTCAGTCGTCGACGACTGCCGCCTCGGCCGCCGCCAACACCGCACCCCGCTCGCCCGAGCACGCCGCGTCGGTTTCCGCCTCCAGCGCCTCCCGGATCACCCGATAGGACAGCTGCGAGGAGTACCCCTTACGGGCCAGCAACGCCGCGGTACGCCGAAACCGCACGGTGGTGTCCAACCCGCGGGTGGCGGCCAACCGCCGCGCGGCCAGCTCCCGCGCGGTGGTGGCCTCCCGCTCCGGGTCCAGCTCGGCGACCGCCTCCTCCACCACCGGATCGGCCACCCCGCGGCTGCGCAACTCGTGGGCCAGGGCCCGGCGGGCCAGGCCCCGGCCGGCGTGCCGGCTGGTCACCCAAGCGGTGGCGAAGGCCGCGTCGTCGATCAGCCCGATGTCGGTCAGCCGAGCCAGCACGGCCTCGGCCACCTCGGGTTCGATCCCGCGCCGGGACATGGCCGTCGTCAATTGCGCTGCGGTGCGCGGACCATCCGTCAATAAGCGCAGACAGATGTCCTTGGCCCGTTCCGCCGGATCCACCGGCGCGCGGTTCTCGCTGTCTGCCGGGCGCGCCTGGGTCGGCCGCGCCCGGCTGTGTCCAGCCACGGTGCGTCAGAAGTCGGTCGGCGTGGCGTCCTCGGGCGCGGCCTCACGGTCGAGCCGAGCCCCGATGCCGAGCTTCTCCTTGATCTTCTTCTCGATCTCATCGGCCAGGTCGGGGTTGTCCCGCAGGAAGCTGCGGGCGTTCTCCTTGCCCTGGCCCAACTGGTCGCCCTCGTAGGTGTACCAAGCCCCGGACTTGCGCACGAAGCCCTGCTCGACACCCATGTCGATCAGGCCACCCTCGCGGCTGATGCCCTGCCCGTAGATCATGTCGAACTCGGCCTGCTTGAACGGCGCGGCCATCTTGTTCTTCACGACCTTCACCCGGGTGCGCGAACCGACCGGGTCCGAGCCGTCCTTGAGTGTCTCGATGCGCCGCACGTCCAACCGCACCGAGGCGTAGAACTTCAGCGCCCGACCACCGGTCGTGGTTTCGGGCGAGCCGAACATCACACCGATTTTTTCGCGCAACTGGTTGATGAAGATCGCGGTGGTGTTGGTGTTGCTCAGCGCACCGGTGATCTTGCGCAGGGCCTGGCTCATCAGCCGCGCTTGCAGACCGACGTGACTGTCGCCCATCTCGCCCTCGATCTCGGCGCGGGGCACCAGCGCGGCGACCGAGTCGATCACGATGACGTCGACCGCACCGGAGCGGATCAGCATGTCCGCGATCTCCAACGCCTGCTCACCGGTGTCCGGCTGGGAGACCAGCAGCGAGTCGGTGTCCACCCCCAGCTTCTTGGCGTACTCCGGGTCCAGCGCGTGCTCGGCGTCGATGAACGCGGCCACCCCGCCCGCGCGCTGCGCGCTGGCCACCGCGTGCAGCGCCACCGTGGTCTTACCGGAGGACTCCGGGCCGTAGATCTCGACGACCCGCCCGCGCGGCAGACCACCGATGCCCAGGGCCACGTCCAGCGCGATGGACCCGGTGGGGATCACCTCGACCGGAGCGCGCACGTCGTCACCCAGACGCATCACAGAGCCCTTACCGAACTGGCGGTCGATCTGCGCCAGCGCGTTCTCAAGAGCCTTGTCGCGGTCTGCCGTCGGAGCCATGTCCCCACCTGTTCGGGTCGTCGGAAGCGCGGTGCGCCTGGTTGTCGTCGCGGACGCTAGGCGGGGGGTCCGACAATTTCGGTCCACCCGCGGCGCCTGTGTACAACCAGGCACGACCAACGCTAACTCGAACAGGCGTTCGACGCCATGCGCCACGCCGGGTGCGGCGTCAGCGTTGCGCGGCAGGCACCTCCATCGCCTCACACACCGCGCGCCACACGATCTTGGCGTCCTCCCCCGCGTCCAGCGCCTGGACCACGGTGCGCCCGCCCAGTTCGGCCAACACGAAGTCACTGGCCAAGGAACGCGCGTAGGCCTCACCGAACACCGCGGCCATCCGCCCCCAGAAGTCCGTCAACCGCACGGCGCCCAACCTACGGTGCGCCGTCTCCCGAAATGCCGAGGCTTCCGGACACGTACCGTGTGCTGGGTTACCACCGCGCCAGGCCGCCGCCGCACCTGAACAGCAAGAAGCCCCGACCACAGGTGGACCGGGGCTCTCGAGGGAGGGTTACGCCGTCGTGAAGACCTCGGCGTCCTCCAGCCGCTTCAGCGTGGCGGCCCAGCCGTCCTCCGGCATGGCGGCGGCCAACTGCTCCAGCTCGACGCGAATCTTGCCGCCGTGGCCGGCCGCGGCGAGCAGCCGGATCTGCTCGACGAACGCGTCGGAGTCGGTCTTCAGGTTCGGTGTCTGTCCGGTGGTGATGTTGCGGATGTAGGCGTTGCGGCCGCGGTTCAGCGGGATCACGAACTTGACCTCGCCCAGCGCGCTGATACCACCGGCGGCGCCACCGCCGGCACCGGCGCGGACTGACGCACGCGACGTCTTTGACTGCTTGCTTGTCACGACCCACTCCTCGCATCGACGACCGGATCGGTCCCCCGGCCGCCGCCATGGTACCGGGTGATCAGTCCACCAGGATCCGGGACAGCCGACGCGCCGCGACCACCAAACCGAGCGCGCCGAAGCCGAACAGGGCCACCACGTGCCACCACAATCCCGGCCCGACCGCACCCGTGGTCAGGCCCCGCAGCAGCGCCACCCCGTGATACAGCGGACTGATCTCGACCAGCGGACGCACCGACTCCGAATAACGCGACAGCGGATAGAAGGTGCCGGAGAACAGGAAGATGGGCAGCTGCAACAGCATCACCCACTCCAACTGCACCCACTGGGTGACGAAGGTGGTCGCGGCAATCGCGATCGCCGCGAACGCCAACCCCACCAGCAGCGCCGCGGGCAGCGCGAGCACCGCCCACCAGGAGTCCAGCAGACCCATCCCGCCCATGATCGCGAGAAACGCCACCGCGTAGCCCCCGCCGCGCGCCATCGACGAGGCCACCTCGGCGAGCGCGATGTCCAACGGCCCGATGGGCGTGGCCCGGATGGCGTGGAACACCTTGGCGTGGCGCAACTTCATGTAGAAGTTGAACGAGCCGTCGGTGATCGCGCCGTTCATCGCCGAGGCGGCCAGCATGGCCGGCGCCACGAACGCCTGATATGAGATCGGCCGCCCGTCCGGGCCGGGCAGCGGCCCGACCAACCGGGAGACTCCGACGGTCAACGACAGCAGATAGAACAGCGGCTCGAAGAATCCCGACACCACCGCCAACCACTGCCGGCGCTGGCTGAGCACATTGCGCTCGAACACATGCCGCGCGCCGAACCGCGGCACCCGCGCGACGCTGCCCGGCAGCACCGACGGCGCGCTCATCGGGCCAACGCCTTCTGGTGCTCGCGAGCGGCCAACCACGCGCCGACCATCAGCCATGCCGTGAGCATCGCCAAATGCCCGTAGTCAGCGAGCCCGGAGTGCCCCGCGGCCAGATCCCGACACAGCGCCACGCCGTGCCACAGCGGCGTGCACCAGGCGAGCGGTCGTATCCCGATCGGCAACTGGGAGACCGGGAAGAACACCCCGGAGAACAGGAACATCGGCATCACGAAGAACCGATAGAGGGCCACGTAGGCGTGGTCGTGCGTACGGCCCACGGAGAAGGCCGAGGCGGGCGCGGCGTGCGCCAGCCCGCACAGGATCGCGGCCGGCCAACAGGCCAGCGCCCACGGCGAGGACCACGCGCCGAACGCCGCGGCGACGACGAAGAACAGCGCCGACCCCATGCCCACGCGGACCACCACGAACAACAACTGACCCAGCATCATGTCCGCCGGCCGCAGCGGGGTGGCGGCCATCGCGATGTAACTGCGGTTCCACCGCACGGCATTACCGATCGGCCAGGTGCTCTCCGACATCGCCGTCTGCATGGCGGTGGCGGCCAGCAGCCCCGGCGTGAGGAACTGCAGGTAGCTCTGCCCACCGAGGTGGCGCGCGCCGGTGCCGTGGTCCACCAGCCCACCCAGCCCCACGCCCATCGCGCCCAGGTACAGCGCGGGGGTCAACAATCCGGTGACCACCGCCAGCCGCCACCAGTGCTTGTGTGCGATCAGCCAGTAGTCCAACGCGCGCCGCGCGGGCGTGGTGGTGACGGCCATCAGTCCACCAACGTGCGGCCGGTCAACCGCAGGAAGACGTCCTCCAGGCTCGAGCGACGCACCAGCACGCCGAGCGGCGCCGGGTCGCGGCGCGCCGCACTGGCGGCCACCGCGTCCCCGTGGTCGGTGTACACCAGCAACCGGTCGGCCAATGCCTCCACCCGCGCCGCATCGGCGTCCCAGCGCGGCGCGGGCACCCCCGGCGGGTAACGCAGCTCCACGACCTCGCGGGTGCTGTACCGCTCGATGAGTTCCCGCGGGGAGCCCTCGGCGACGATCCGCCCGGTGTCCATCACCACCAAGCGGTCGCACAACTGCTCGGCCTCGTCCATGTAGTGCGTGGTCAACACCAACGTGACGCCCTGCGCCTTCAACCGGAACAACCGGTCCCAGACCACGTGTCGGGCCTGCGGATCCAGCCCGGTGGTGGGTTCGTCCAGCAGCAGCAGGTCCGGGGAGTTCACCAACGACCGGGCGATCGTCAGCCGGCGCTTCATGCCGCCGGAGAGCGTTTGGACCCGGGCATCGACCTTGTCCGCCAGTTGCACGAACTCCAACAGTTCACCGGCGCGGGCCCGGGCCGCGGCCCAGCTCATACCGAAGTAGCGCGCGTAGACGAGCAGGTTCTCCCGCACCGTCAGTTCCGCGTCGAGGGTGTCCTCCTGCGGCACCACGCCGAGCCGTGCGCGGATGCGCGGGCCGGCGGTGGCCGGGTCCATGCCGAGCACCGACAGTTCTCCGGCGCTGGGTGGGGAGACGCACTGGATCATCCGCATCGTCGAGCTCTTGCCCGCGCCGTTGGGCCCCAGAAAGCCGAATGCCTGTCCGCGAGAGACGTCAAAGTCCACCCCGTCGACGGCGGTGAATTCCCCGTACTTCTTCTGCAGGCCGCGGGCATGCACCAGCGCGGTCGGGGCACCCGGGGGCACCGCGGCCCCGCTACCACCGTCGATGCTCGGCTCCGCCCCCCGCATGTCCCGCACGGTAATGCGGATCACCCGAATTCGGCCGGCGACATCCCGGGCGCGTCCCCTGCCGAGGACTTTCCCGGGAGTCACTTGAGTAGCAGCCGCAACGTGTGTGTACGTCAGTTGCTCGTATATCGCCGGGAAATCGGGCGAATTCGTGCCGATACGGACACTTGGCCAGAAAGCGGTAGATTTCGTTGCCGCCAGCGGCTTTCCTGACGCCGCCGGCACATACCGAGGGACTGGGGAGACTTCATGCGGGTGCGATCTGTGTGGGCGCCGAGCGGACGCCATCGGGCACCACGGGCGGTCATGGCGCCGGCCGTTCGTGCGGCGACGCTGGCCTGCGCAACCGGAGCCGGCGTCGTCCTGCTCCAGGCCGCCGGACTGAATCCAGCCTCCGCGGCGATTGCCGCGGGTGCTCCCAACCTGCTGGAGCTGGCCCAGCCGGGGCAGGGCAATCCGGCCGGCCACGGTGGCCTGCTCGGCGCGGGTGCTAGCTCGAACGAGCCAGGAGCCGGTGGCAACGGCACGCTGCTGAACCTGGGGCCGGCCGGGCACAGCCAGGGCCTTGGCTCGGGCGGGAACGGCACCCCGATCGGCATCGGCGGTCACTCGACCTCGACCAGCATGACCACCGCCGGGCACGGCATCAACGTGCTCGGCCTGGTGCTCATCGGCGACGGCGCCCGCAACAGCGCGATCAACCTCGGTACCGGCGGTGACAACTCCTCGCACGGCAGCGTGATCGCGGTCGGCAACGGCGGCAACGGCGGCGGGCACGTACAGATGCGTGCCGACGCGCCCGGTGGGCCCAATGACCACGCGCTGCTCGCGTTCGGCAACGGCACACCCGCGGGTGGCGCTCGGAACGCCGGCGGCAACGGGTCGCTGCTCGAGCTGGGCAACGGCGCGCCCGGTGGCATCGACGACAGCGCCAACGGCGGTAACGGCGGGCTGATCGCGCTGATCAACGCCGTGGGCCCGTCCGTCCGCGACGGCCACCTGATCGACCTCGGCAACGGCCGCCCCGGCGGCGCGATGCGGGTCGACGACGAGGGACTGTTCCCGCACGGCCTGCTGGCGCTCGGCAACGGCGGGCCCGGCGGCGACGCGGGCCCCGGCCACGGCCCCGGCCCGGGCGGTGACGGCCGACTGCTCAAAATCGGCGACGGTGGCGACGGCGGCCAGCAGGGCACCGGCCACGGCGGCGACGGCAACCTGATCAACCTCATCAACGGCCCGCTGCGCAGGACCGAGGTGCCGACCAACGGCGGCAGCGGCAACGTGGTCTCGCTCCTGGACAACAAGGGTTCCAGCCCGAACGGCTCCGGCGGCAGCGGCTCCGTGGTCACCCTGCTCACCGGCGGCCACGTGGGCATGACCACCGGCGGCCCCGGCACCACCGGTGGTGACGGTGGCCTGCTCACCGTGCTGCAGGGTGCTCCGGGCGCCGGCAAGGGCAACGGCTCGGGCGGCGACGGCGGCGCGGCAAAGGTGCTCAACCAGGAACCCCAGCCCGCGGCCTCCCCCGGCTCCGGCGGCGATGGCGGACTGGTCAACCTGCTGAACAACCTGGGCGGCCTCGGCCACGAGACCGCGCCGACCACGGTGGCCACCTCCGCGACCGACCCGACGGTGCGCAGTACGCCCG
>DASXPS010000149.1 GCA_036493475.1 Sporichthyaceae bacterium
CACCCGCGTCGCGGTAGATTCTTGCGCGCTCCAGTACTTCGGCCACGCGTCCGTCTTCCGGTGCCAGGCCGCGTAGGTAGACGTCGGTGCGGACGTTGACGAATATGTCGGCTCCGGCGTTTGATGCGGTGTTCCTGACAGCCTCGACCTTGGCGGCAAGCACGGCTGGTGCGTCGGCGCCGTCCTCGATGTTGATGCCCGCAATACCGATGTCGATGAGTTCTCCGACATGACCGGCCACCGCGGCGGGGTCTGCGGAATAGTAACCATTCACGTTGTGCAGCGTGAGATTGGTCGGGTTGCGGCCGGCGCGCCGGCTTGATCGAGGCTGACGGAACGTCAGTATCTCTGTGTGGCCGAGGTTCCGACGTATGAGCAGCTCGTGGTGTTGGTCGCCGAACAGGCCGCCACGATCGCCCGGCTGGAAGAGCGGGTCGCGGAGTTGGAACGCCAGTTGGGCCGCAACTCGCGCAACTCCTCCATCCCGCCGTCGAAGGACCCGCTGGAGGCCCCGTCCCGGTCGCTGCGCCGGAAGGCTGGGCGCAAGCCCGGGAAGCAGCCCGGCGCTCCGGGTTCGGCTCTGCGACTGGTCGACCTGCCGGAGGAGGTGGTTGAGCACCGGCCGAGTGCCTGCCGTGGTTGCGGGGCCGCGCTGCGCCGGGCCGCCGAGGTCGGGGTGACACGCCGTCAGGTCCACGACATCCCGCAGGTGAGCGGGCCGGTGACCGAGCACCGGCTGCACCGGCGCCGCTGCGCCTGCGGGTGCATCACCACCGCCGACGCCCCGGCCGGGGTCAACGCCCCGGTCACCTACGGATCGAACCTGCGCGCCCTGGCGGTCTACCTCGTGGTGTTCCAGCACGTTCCGGTCGAACGCGCCGCCCTGCTGATCGCGGACGTGACCGGTGCGGCGGTGTCCACCGGCTGGGTCAGCTCGACGGTCGCGGCCACCGCGCAGGACCTGGTCGATGTCGAGGCGATGATCAGGACCCTGATCACCCTGGCGCACGTGCTGCACGCCGATGAGACCAGCACCAGCATCGGCGGGGACACCTGGTGGCTGCACGTCGCCTCCACACCCAACCTGACGGCGTATCACCTCGACCCGTCCCGCGGCCGCAAGGCCGTGACCGCGTTCGGGATCCTGCCCGACTATTCGGGGATCGCCGTGCACGACGCCCTGAGCGTCTACGACGACTACCCCAAGGCCACCCACGCCCTGTGCGGTGCCCACATCGCCCGGGAACTGACCGCCGCGGCCGAGTCCCACCCCGACCAGACCTGGCCCAGCGCCGCACTCGATGCACTGTTCGGGCTCAACGACGCCGCCCACGCCGCCCGAGAAATGGGCCTGCACCAGGTCGGACCCGAGATCGCAGACCCGCTGCACAAAGCGTGGCAGCGCGCCGTGCTCGTCGGCCTGGCCGCCCACCCACGCGGCCCGGGACGCAAACAATCCAAGACCCGCAACCTGCTCGACCGCCTCCGCGACCGCGACGAGCAGGTACTGCGCTTCGCCCGCGACCTGTCCGTCCCGTTCACCAACAACCAGGCCGAACGAGACCTCCGCCCGGCCAAGACCCAACTGAAGATCTCCGGCTGCCACCGCTCCGAAACCGGCGCCCGCGCCTGGCTACGCATCCGCGGCTACATCTCCACCGCACACAAGAACAACATCAACGTCCTTCACACCATCCGCGGCGCGATCATCGGCGATCCCTGGAAACCCGTCCCGGCCACGTGAATGGTTACGCGGGGTAAGAAGTTGTTATCGTGAGATTACCCGTGGTGATCAGTTTGCTATTTCGCCTCGGCGGCCTTTTTGAGATTGGCCAGCGTCGTCTCGATCGAGGTCCGTGTGTAGGCCGGTCGGTCGGCGACGCTGGTAACCAGT
>DASXPS010000150.1 GCA_036493475.1 Sporichthyaceae bacterium
CCGCGCCGCAAATTGCTGACCCCACCGGTGAAACACTGCTCGGTGAGCCGGTCGACCATCCTGCGCAGCGCCAACACATAGGCCTCGACCGTTCGTGGCGCATCGACGCTGCCGTGCGGGTGGATAAGCTCCACCAAGCCGACGGCCAGATCGCGCGCCAACGCCGGGTTCGGTGACCCCTCCAGATCGAATTCAGCCCTGCCCCCGTCGCTGAATACGCAGCGCAGGCCGAGCGGGCCGTCGGTCACCATCGTCGGCATCACAGCACGTCCTCGTCGACGTCGTCGGAGAACTCGGCGTCGGCCTCTCGCCGTGCGGCGTCCTCGTCGACCAGCCCGGCCGTCGCGCCGGCGGTGTCGTAGGCTTGCCGATAGATTCGGGACGTATCCAGGCATTTGACATATTTTTCTGTGGTCAAAACCGTGGAATGGCCTAACAGGTCTCGTAGCACCAGCAACGGATCGGCCTTGGTCAGATACAACACCAGCGCCGCGTCGGCATCGGTATCCCTGGCCAGTCTGGCGGCCAACCGATAATGCCCGGTGACCAAATACTCGAGAGTCTGCATTGCCATCGAATGGCGCAAACGGTGCGGGTGCACATGCGGGAACCTCGGCTCGAACCGCGCCCGGATCCGGTCGGCGGTCCGCTCGAACACCGTCGCCCACGCCGTGAACGGACCACCATCACCCTTCACCGCCAGCAGACCCGACCCGCCCTCCGGCGCCACCAGCCGCCGCCGCTCCGCCGGAGTCAGCGACACCCACGCGCGGCGAACACCATTGATCCAGCCACCGCGAGCATCCGGGTCGCTCACCCGCAACGGCTCACCCCACCGCGGCGGCGGCCGCCACCCCGATCCCTCGGTTGCCGCGGCGCGGTCCAGGTGAAGGTAGTCGTGCAGCCCAGCCAACGCGTCGTAGGAGATCCATGTGGTGCGGAACTTGCGGCCCTTGGTGATCGAGCCCGGCACCGGAAACGGGATCGGGATCGCCGTCGGCGCCGGCGGCAACGCCGGGATCTCCCACCACAGCAGATTGGTGAACTCGCCCAGCCGTAGCCCGGTGGCCAAGGCCAGATCCCCGATCGCGGCGTTGCGGGTCATCTCCCGGCCCGAGAACCCGGTGTCCCGGCTGCCGTCCGGCGCCAGCCCCCGCAAGCCCTTGCGGAACAGCTCAACGAAGTCCGGCTCCAGATACTTGATGGTCACGTGCGGCTTCGGGGTGCGGCGCACCGCCAGATTCACCCGCACCCGCCGGCCGGTCCCAGCGAACAGCGCCCGAGCCGACCGGTAGCTGAACGGCTCCGCCTCGGCGAAGCCCTCCTCCAGAGCCCAGCGGTAGAACAGCGACAGGATGCTCATGTGCTGCGCCCACGTACTCGCCGCGAACCGCGCCCGCGCCGGCCCGGCCGCCCGGTGCTCGGCATACCTGCTCAATCCGGCCTTCAACCGGTCGCGGGTATCGAACAACCCGACACCGTGCTCGGTGAGGAACTCCGCCCACTCCTTAACCGCCCGCGCGTAGCTTTCCCACGAGCTCGGCGCGGGAGCCCCGCTGGCCGGTAACTCGCGCAGCCACCGGTTCACCACAGACGCCGACCGCGGCGCGCCCGGACCGTCCTCCAGCAACAGATCGGCATCGACCAGGAACGGCATGCCCTCTGGAATCACCGGCCGGTGCTCGACATCCCAAGACTGCCAACCCCGCGACGAGAAGAAACTCATGATCACGGCCGGGAACCATAGAAACACCACACGACGCGGCGCAACGCGCAAACACCCCGCCCGCCCGCGCCTTCCGGCTTATCGCAACACGGGAACTAAGCAGAGAGAAAGTGCCGCAGGGTGTGCGGGGTGACCCGTTTGCCGGTCAGCGATGGACATCGCACCGCCGCCGCGGTCGCGTATTTGGTGATGAGCCAGCCGACGGCGTCGGTGCTCAGCGGTGTCCCGTTTGCGCTGGGGAACAGTGGCGAGTCGGGTTCGCCCGGGTGTGCGACCAACCATTCCCGTAGGACGCCGACGGTGCTGGCGGTCAACGGTGTGGCTCGTTGCTTGCGGCCTTTGCTGCGCCACGAGGCGCTCTGTTGTATCCCCCGCGCAGCGGGGAGGGAATGGAGGTGGTAGTTAGCCTCGATTCCCGGTAGCCGAGTCTGAGCCTCCCGCCTGCTCCGTGC
>DASXPS010000151.1 GCA_036493475.1 Sporichthyaceae bacterium
GTCTGCAGGAGGAGACCGCGGCGGCCGCCTACACCGACCTGGCCAGCACCAAGGGCATCGCCCAGCGCGAGATCGAGGCGATCGCCGATCCGACCAGCTACGTCGGCGGGCACCCGCTGGCCGGTCGGGAGCGGTCCGGGCCGGGGGCGGCCCGTATCGATCTGTTCGCGGGCCGTCCGTGGGTGCTCACCCCGTCCGCGGCGAGCAGCGAGCGCGCGTTGGCCGCCGTGCGCCGGGTGGTCGAGCTGTGCCAGGCCACCGTGGTGCTGATGGACCCGGACACCCACGACCGCGCGGTCGCGTTGGTCTCCCACGCCCCGCAGGTGTTGGCCAGTCTGGTCGCCGCCCGGCTGGTCGGCGCCGACGCGGAGGCCGTCGGGCTGTCCGGACAGGGCATCCGCGACGTCACCCGCATCGCGGCTTCCGACCCCGCGCTATGGACGGAAATCCTCGCCGCCAACGCGGGCGCGGTGGCCGAGGTGCTGGCCGCGGTCGCCACCGATCTGGACCGGGTGGTGGCCGCACTGCGTGCCGTGGCCGGCAACGACGCGGCCGCGATCGACCCGGTCGCCGCCGCGCTGCGGGCGGGCAACGCGGGTCGCGCGGCCCTGCCCGGCAAGCACGGCGGCGCGCCCGCCCGGTTCACCGCGGTCCCCGTGCTGGTCCCGGACAAGCCCGGCGAGCTGGCCCGGTTGCTGACCGACGTGGGTACCGATGGCATCAACCTGGAGGACATGCGCATCGAGCACTCACCGGGCCAACCGGTGGGCCTGGTCGAGCTCGCGGTGCGCCCGGCGCTGGCCGAGGAACTGGTCGCAGCGCTCCGGGCGCGCGGCTGGGCCGTGCACTGGTGACGGTGTCCGGGGCATCACGCCAGGTAGGCTGAGGTGACTGGCCGAACCGCGGTCCGTCGCGGTTTCGGGAGTGTTCTGACGTGCAATCGCTGGTCGTCGCGATGGACGGGCCCTCGGGGTCCGGCAAGTCGAGCGTGTCCCGGGCGGTAGCCATCGAACTGCGGGTGCGCTACCTGGACACCGGTGCCATGTACCGGGCGATGACCTGGTGGATGTTGCGCGAGGGCGTGAACGTCAACGACCCGGTGGCGGTGGCCGCGGCGGTGCACAAACCCGCGCTGTGCAGCGGCACCGACCCGGCCGATCCCGGCATCACCGTGGACGGCGTTGATGTGTCCGGCTCCATCCGCAGCCGCGAGGTGACCAGCGCGGTCAGCGCCGTCAGCGCGGTGCCCGCGGTGCGTACCCGGCTGGTGGCCATGCAGCAGGCGATCATCGCGCGGTGTTCGGCGGACGACGGCGGCATCGTGGTGGAGGGCCGTGACATCGGCACCGTGGTCGCCCCGGACGCACCGGTGAAGATGTATCTGACCGCCTCGGAGGAAGCCCGCGCCGGGCGGCGCAACGCGGAGACCACGGTGGAGACGGTCCCGGTCGAGGTCACCCGCGACGAGATCGCACGCCGCGACCGACTGGATTCCACCCGCGCGGTCGCGCCGTTGGCCCGCGCCGCGGACGCGATCGAGCTGGACACCACCGCGTTGACCCAACAGCAGGTGGTGGACGTCGTGCTGGCCCGGGTGCGCCGGGTGGTCGAACCGGTGAGCGGCGATTTTGCCCACTGACTCCGAGTTCGACGAACTCGAGGAGTTCGACCCCACCGAGTTCGATCTCGGGGACGAGAACGACCTCGACGACTTCGTCGACAGCGACGAGGAGCCGTCCGGCCCGCTGCCCGTGCTGGCCGTGGTCGGCCGACCGAACGTGGGCAAGTCGAGCCTGGTCAATCGGATTATCGGCCGCCGCGAGGCGGTCACCGAGGACAAGCCCGGCGTGACCCGCGACCGTGTCGCGTACGACACGACCTGGGACGGACGTCGGTTCACCGTGGTGGACACCGGCGGCTGGGACCCGGACGGCGAGGGTCTGCGTGCCTCCATCACCGCGCAGGCCGAGCTCGCGGTGGCCGCCGCGGACGTGGTGCTTTTCGTGGTGGACGCCACCGTCGGCGCTACCGACCACGACGAGACCGTGGTTCGCATCCTGCGCGCGGCCAACAAACCCGTGGTGCTGGCCGCCAACAAGGTGGACGGCCCGGCGGGCGAGGCCGACGCCGCGATGTTGTGGTCGTTGGGCCTGGGGGAGCCGTACCCGGTGTCCGCGTTGCACGGTCGCGGGTCCGGGGAATTGCTGGCCGCGGTGCTCGACGTGCTGCCCGAAGCGCCCGGCGGTTCCGGAATCGGCACCGGCGGACCGCGCCGGGTGGCGCTGCTCGGCAAGCCGAACGTCGGCAAGTCCTCATTGTTGAACAAGTTGGCCGGAGCGAACCGCGTGGTGGTGGACGCGGTCGCGGGCACCACCGTCGACCCGGTCGACGAACTCATCGAGTTGGGCGGGCGCACCTGGCGGTTCGTGGACACTGCCGGGATTCGCCGCAAGGTGGCCACCGCCTCCGGCCACGAGTACTTCGCCAGCCTGCGCACCATGTCCGCACTGGAATCCGCCGAGGTCGCGGTGGTGCTGATCGACGCGCACGAACCCCTGTCCGAACAGGACACCCGGATCATCTCGATGGTGGTCGACGCCGGCCGTGCGCTGGTCATCGCGTACAACAAGTGGGACCTGCTCGACGAGGAACGTCGGCACTATCTGGAACGCGAGATCGAACGCGAATTGGTGCGGGTGCCCTGGGCGCTGCGGGTGAACATCGCCGCGCGCACCGGGCGGCACGTGGAGAAGTTGGTGCCGGCACTGGAAACCGCGCTGGACTCCTGGGACCAGCGCGTCCCGACCGGGAAGCTCAACGCGTTCATCGGGGCGCTGATCGCCGCCCACCCGCACCCGATCCGCGGCGGTAAACAACCGCGCATCCTGTTCGCCACCCAGGCCGCCACCCGTCCGCCCCGCTTCGTGTTGTTCGCCTCGGGCTTCCTGGAGGCCGGCTACCGGCGGTTCGTGGAACGTCGACTGCGCGAGGAGTTCGGCTTCATCGGCAGCCCGATCGACCTTTCGGTGAAGGTCAAGGAGAAGCGCAAGCGCTGACATGAATCCGCTCGAGGCCCTGATCACCGACGAGGAGAACACGCGCGAGTGGCTCGCCGGGCTGCGCCGCGAGTTCTCCCAGATCCTCGCATCCGCGGACACCGCCACCGACGACGAACACGACCCCGAGGGCACCACGGCCTACGACCGCGCCCGGGTCGCGGCGTTGGTCCAGGCCGCGGAGGCCCAGCTGGCCGACATCACTGCCGCCCGGGTCCGTTTGGACACCGCCGACTACGGCAGCTGTGTCGTCTGCGGCCGACCAATCCCGGCCGACCGACTGGCCGTGCGGCCCACCGCCCGCACCTGCGTCGGCTGCCCGCCGCGCTGACGAAGCGTCAGAACACGCCTAACGGTAATGCGCGGACGCCGGTCCTGACCCCTGCGATAAGGTCTGGGGGCTCGGTCGCACCGGGCTTCGGGCTGTAGCGCAGCTTGGTAGCGCACTTGACTGGGGGTCAAGGGGTCGCAGGTTCAAATCCTGTCAGCCCGACAGCATTTGTGCAGGTCAGAGGCCCTCTAGAGGGCCTCTAGATCGTTAATGGCCAGAATATGGCCAGATTGCAGGGGCTGTAGGGGCGACTCGGGACGCTGTTCGGCGACCAAGGGTCAACCGGCGCCGCAGCCGGAATTCGGTGGACCGGGTCTAGATTTCGCGGATCCGGATGCGGCGGTTGAGTGCGCCGGCGAGGCGGCGCAAATCGTCGGGGTCTAAAGTGATGACGGTGTCGTCGTCGGTGGTGGCGAGGACCAGGTGGGCATCGACGATGTCGGCGCTTTTGGACTTGGCGAGCAGCGCTCCGACGGGGTGGCTGTCGTCCTTGGTGAAGTCGCGGATGTGGCAGCCGCGGAGAAATCGGCGAAGTTGCGCCTGTCGTGGGGAGCGGCTGGCCTGGGCGATGACCGGCGCGGTGGTGATCGGCACGATGCCGAGTTCAAGGCGGGCTGTGTGGTCGGCCCAGATGGCGCGGTCGTTGCGATCGGCGGCAACCAGCGCCCCGGCGTCGTAGTGGACGCTCACGCCGAGCGGCGACGCTTGACGGGCTTCATGTCGGCGGCGACGCGCTTGCGGGCGGCGGCCAATTCCTCGTCGGTGAGGGTCCCGTTCTCGGCTTCCCACTCAGCGACGGCCGCCAGCCCGTCGCGGACGAGGAGTGCCCTGCGGGCGGCCTCGGTCATCCACGCGGACACGCTGACACCGTCCTGCTCCGCGGCTGCCACCACTCCGGCATGCACGTCGGGACTCACGGTTATCGCCAGCTTCGGCGAGGGCTCTCCACGCGGCACGCAACAAGTCTACCACCGGGGTAGGAGACTTCCGGGAACCGCTCGGCGAAGGACAAGACCGCGCAGCGCCCGCGCCGATCGCGCCGCGAGCGTTCCCGCGCATCGCTCGTGCAAACGGGCCGCCGGCCGGCGGCTGCGACGTCGGCCGGGTTCTCTTCAGAGCCGGGGTTCGACGCGGCGGCCGGTGTCGATGGAGTTGTCGAGGTCGGTGACGTCGAAGCGGATGTGGCGCCCGACCTTGTAGAAGCGAATGCGTCGTTGGGCGATCAGGCGGCGGATGAAGCGCTCCGGGGGGGCCGAGGCGTCGGCGCCCCGGGTGACCGTAAATAGCTCGTGCCCGGCGACGCGCGGGGCGGGCAGTCGGCCGGGGCTGGTCGCGGCGCGGCTTTGGCGACGTTGATGCACGTGGCGGGGCACTCGACGAGCAGTGCGGCACAGCGTTACCAGCACGCCACGCCGAGCACGCCTGTCGGGTGGCTGCTTCCGATGCCAGCGCCGCCGGGCTCCTTGCCACGGCCCCCCGGCGCCTTCGCGCCGATACCGCAAACTCGTCGGCCACGGCGGACGCCCAAGGGAACACGGGCTTAGCAGCACCGGCGATTGGTCGCACCCGAGGACCGTCAGTGTCGGGCAGCGCGAGGGCGCTCTCTAGGCTCCGATCTCGTGGCTGCTCCATTGTGGCTCCCGGACCTGTTCGGTTGGAAGCCTGCGTCGAGGAAGTCCTCGGCTACGTGTACGCGGTTGTTCGGCCGCGCGCTCGCGCCGAATATCGCCGACGTGGGCAGTGTGCCGAGCCTTCAGCTGGCGGGACACGTGTACGACGCGTTGGGCGTGGTGCGCGAGACGACTCGGGCTTTGGAGGATTCGGCTGAGGTGAACAAGGCTTCGGGGACGTTGCTGGAGCGTGCGGTGGAGAAGGACATGGCCGCGGCGCTCCCGGCGCTGGATGGCGGCCGGGTATGGATGGTTACCCACCAGGGCACGGCTTCGCGTTACGCCCAGTTCGAGCATCTAAACGCATTGCAGCGATTGTTCGAGGAACAACCGGCTCTGCGGGCGACGTTGGACCGTGACTATCAGGTGAGCACCGACGTGTACGTCGGTGTCGCGCATCCCGACGATGCAATGGCGAGGCCGTTCCTCCACGCGGCGATCTCGTGCAAGTGGACGATCCGGTCCGATCGGGTGCAGAACGTGCGCCACGAATTCGCCACGTTGGTGCGCAATCGGCGGGGCAGGCTCCCCCATCTTGTGCTGGTGACTGCCGAGCCGTTGCCCAAGCGGTTGATCTCCATTGCCCGTGGAACCGGTGAGGTTGACACGGTCTATCACCTGATGTTCGACGAGCTCGATGCTGCGGTCGCGGCCATGGCGTCGGCGGAACAGCGCGCGGTGTGGGCGGAGATGGTGGAGCAGCGCCGGCTGCGTCCCTACAGCGCGTTGGCCCGCGATCTGGTGCTCAGTTGAGTGGTCGTGTTGCCAGTTCACCGCGGATGTGTCCGGCGACCGCGGCGGCGAGGCCGCCGGGGACTGCATTGCCGATCTGTTTGGCGATCTCGATTTTCGAGCCGCACCACAGGTAGTCCTCCGGGAAGTCCTGGAGTGCGGCGGCCTCGGCGTGGGTGATGACGCGATTGACCCGGCGGGCTGGGTTGTCGAGCTCCCATTGCGGGTGCAGGTATTGACCTTTCTCGGGTTTGAAGAATTCGGTGCGGATGGTCAGCGACGGCGCGTCCCAGCGCATGCGGCCCATGACGTCGGTGGTTCCGGTGGGCTTCTCGCGCCAGCAGCGTGGCAGGAGTTCTTCGTGGACGTCGAAACGTCCGCCGCCCGGGGGCACACAGTCATAGCGCGCCAAGGACAGCGGCCGGGGTTGACGCCCGAAATGCAAATCGCGGCTCTTGAAGATGCCCGGTACCTGCTGGCCGAAGAACATCGTCTTGGACTCGGGCAACTCGGTGCCCCGCGCCGCCCACGGGAAGCGTTGTTCGTCGCCGATTCGGTCTCGGACGGGGGCCCACGGCAGCAGGCCGTCGCCGGGGTTTTTGGCGTGGGTTGGTGCGGGCAGGTCGATGCGTCCGACGCGGGAGCCGATGACGATGGTGCGTGGGCGGCGCTGAGCGACGCCGTAGTCGGCGGCCAGGAGCACGGCGTGGCTGAGTTCGTAGTCGGCGATCAGGCCCCCGGCGGCCTCGTTCAGCAGCAGGGCGAATTCGGTGCTGGACCGGAATCGGTCGACGTTCTCGATCACGAACACGCGGGGACGGGCGAGGCCGACGACGCGCAGATACTGTTTCCACAGTTGGTTGCGTGGATCGTCAACGTCGCGGCTGCCGAGGTTGGAGAAACCCTGGCAGGGTGGCCCGCCGATGACGACGTCGGCCAGAGGGACCTGGTCGTCGGGTAGTTCGGCGATGTCGCCCCAGAAGGTGTGGTCCTCGCCGAAGTTCGCGGCGTAGGTCGCGGCGGCGTGCAGGTTCCATTCGACCGCGAGGGCGGAGCGGAATCCGTGTCGGGCGAACCCGACGCTCATCCCCCCGCAACCGGCGAACAGGTCGATCATCGTCAGTTGCTCGGTCACGGCCACAGGCTAGAGGGGGCCGCCGACATTTCCTCGCCCCCACACAACGCTGGGAGAGATGAGGCGCAAGTGTCAGAGCCAGGGCTCGACGCGGCCGTTGTCGATGAAGGCGTCGAGGTCGACGACGTCGAAGCGGATGTAGCGCCCGACCTTGTAGAAGCGGACGCGTCGTTGGGCGATCAGGCGGCGGATGAAGCGCTCGGGGGTGCCGAGGCGTTCGGCGGCCTGGGTGACGCTGAGCAGGTCGTGTCCGGTGACACGGGGGCCGGCAGGGCGGGACGGTCGGTGGTGGGCACGGCGCGCCCCGGAAGGGTGCGGCTGGGTGCGGTGCGGGTGGATCCGGCGCGGGTCTGCGGCGGGATGCGCGGTGTGCTCACGGGTCCTCCGAGCGATCCCGGATCCCGCCGACTTGCGGACCCGGGTACGGCGTGTCGACTTGACATAAGGGTGGGTGACTCTCGGCTCCTTAGAGTCCGCCGTCAGTCAGATGGTTCCGAATCGCCACCATGGGTCCGAATCGGGCATCCGGGCACCGATCAGTGGGTGCCGCGCATC
>DASXPS010000152.1 GCA_036493475.1 Sporichthyaceae bacterium
CAAGGAGCTGTTGATTCCCGGCGCCGTGGTGGAGGTGCGTACCCCGCAGGGCGATTTCACGACTGCCGTCGGCACGACGCAACGGGGCGCCCAAGTGCCGCCGGGCGCTGACACCCACTACCGTATCGCCTCGATTACCAAGACGATGACCTCCGCGGTGATTGTGCTGCTGGTCCAGGAGGGCAAGCTCCAGTTCAGCGATCCGATATGGGTGCGGCTCTCCTGAAGTGACGTAGCCCCTGCTGTCTCGTCCGCTTTGGCAGTGCCGTTCGATCGGTTGCGGACGGATCGTCTTCCTTCCCGACACGCCTCATATGTGCAGGTCAGCGGCTCCCTGCCGCGGGAGAATCTGCCAGTGGACAACTGGCAGATCTGGTGTGGAAGGATGGCGTGATCATGCCCAGGAACGGCTCGGCCGGGGTGCCGGAGATGATCCGCGGGTCGGTGGTTGTGCATCGGCGCCGCTGCGGCAAGCCCAACTGCCGCTGCGCGGCTGGGGATCTGCACGAGGCGACCGTGCTGTCCTACTCCGAGCGTGGCCGGACCCGGTTTGTGATGCTGCCGCAGGCGGAGGTGGCCGCGGTAGCCGCGGCGGTGGACCGCTACCGGGCGGCCGAGGCGGAACTGGCCGCGGCCGGTGAGGCCGGCCGCGGCGCGCTCATCAGGGGGCTGGCCGCCCGGCGGGGGCGGCGGTGACCGGGCCGGTGACCGGGCCGGCGGCGACCGGCGGGGCCGAGGGATTCGCCGCCAGCCGCGCGCTGTTCGACTCGACGCTGGGTTTCCTCGACGGCGCCCAGGCCGCCGGCCTGGCGCACGCCGAGCTGGAAACCCACCTGCAGCAGGCCGGTCGCGAGCTGTTGCGCCGGCTGATGCAGGATCACCTGCAGCTGCGGGCGCTGCGCGAGCAACGCCTGCCGGAAGTGACCGACGCCGGGCAAGTCGCCCGCGGCGGGGTCGAGGCCGGGCACACCCGCGCGCTGACCACGGTGTTCGGCGAGGTGAGGGTGACGAGGCTGGCCTACCGCCGCCGCGGTCACGCCAACCTGTATCCCGCCGACGCCACGCTGAACCTGCCGGTGGAGAAGCACTCCCACGGCCTGCGGAAGCTGGCCGCCCTCGAAGCGGCGCGGGGCTCCTACGACGACACCGCCGAGGCGATCGAGCGGGCCACCGGGGTCCGGCTGGGCAAACGCCAGGCCGAACAACTCGTCGGGCGGGCCGCGGTCGACGTCGAGGACTTCTACGCCCGGCGCAGACCGCAACCGGGCGCCGGTCGGGACGTGCTGGTCCTGTCCGCCGACGGCAAGGGCATCGTCATGCGCCCCGATGCGCTGCGCCCGGCCACCGCCACAGCCGCCGCCTCGGCCACCACGAAACTGTCCACGCGGCTGTCCAAGGGCGAGAAACGCAACCGCAAACGCCTGGCCGAGGTCGGCGCCGTCTACGACGTCGACCCGGTCGTGCGCACCCCCGCCGACATCCTCGCCAGCCGCCAGGACACCAGCGCCGACACCGACCCCACGCAGCCTGCCGAGGCCCCGGTCGCGGCGGACAAGTGGTTGACCGCCAGCATCACCCAGGACACCGCCACCGTCATCGGCCGCATCTTCGACGAAGCCGACCGCCGCGACCCCACCCACGCACGCACCTGGATCGCGCTGGTCGACGGCAACAACCACCAGATCGACCGCATCCAGACCGAAGCCACCCGCCGCGGTGTCAACGTGACCATCCTGTGCGACTTCATTCATGTTCTTGAGTACTTGTGGAAAGCGGCCTGGTCCTTCCACCACGAAGGTGACCCCACCGCCGAACAATGGGTTCACGACAAAGCCACCGCCGTCCTGGCGGGCAAGGCCACCCGAGTCGCCGTCGGCCTCCGTCGCGCTGCCACCCGCCAAGGGCTCGACCCACCCCAACGCGCAGGCGCCGACGCCTGCGCCACCTACCTGATCAACAAGCAGCACCACCTGGACTACCCGACCGCGCTACACAACGGCTGGCCGATCGCCACCGGCGTCATCGAAGGCGCCTGCCGCCACCTCGTCAAAGACCGCATGGACATCACCGGAGCCCGCTGGGGCCTGCTCGGCGCCGAGGCCGTCCTCAAACTCCGAGCCCTCCGCAGCAACGGCGACTTCGACACCTACTGGCGCTACCACCTCACACAAGAACACCGACGCGTCCACGAAACCCGCTACCTCAACGGACTCATCCCACACGCCGCCTGATCACTCCAGGAGAGCCGCACCCGTATAGTTACTGCCCCTATCGGAGTGGAAGATCGCGTCGCGGGTGAAGGACAGGTTGCGTGCAGCCATGCGGACGGCCTCGATGATAAGCGGCGTCTTGTAGTTGTCGTCCATCGCGTAGCCGACGAC
>DASXPS010000153.1 GCA_036493475.1 Sporichthyaceae bacterium
TGTGGGGGGCACGCCCGGCTGCTCCACGGGGCTCATGCGGGCCGGCGGGTCAGGTAGGTCAGCACTGCGCGGTCCCCCACGGCCACCGCGGCCAGGAACACCACCGCGGACAGCGCGCTCACCGCGGCCGTGCCGAGCACCGCGCCGGCCGCGCCGCTGTCGTCGAACCGGCGGCCGAGCGGGTAACCGGCCAGGCCCGCGAGCAACCCGGCCACCAGCCCGGTGGCCGCGGTGCGGGCCAACCCGTGCAGTGCGGCCGCCCCGCAACTGCGGGAGACCGCAGCCAGCAGCAGCACCCCGGCCAGACTGAGCCCGATCGAGGTGCCCGCGCCCAGGGCGGCGACCGCGTCCCGGTTCGGCGTGGCCGCGATCAGCACCACGTTGCCCACCGCCGCCACAACCCAGCCGCTCACCACCGCAACCGCCGCCAGGCGGCCCTGGTGCGCGGCGTAGAGCACCCGGGACAGGTGCGCGACCAGACCCCAGCCGAGCAAGCCCGGCGCCAGGGCCACGATGCCGCCGGCCAACACCCGGTCGTCGGTGGATGCGACACCGGCGGCGAACACCCGGGACACCGGCACCGCGGCGGCCGCGGTGACCGCCGCGCCCAGGCAGCTGACCGCGAACACCGCGCGTACCGTGCCCGCGGTCAACCGCGCGGCCGCCTCGGTCTGCTCCTCGGCCAGCGCTGCGGCGATGCGCGGGAAGGCGCTGGTCGCGATCGGCACCGCGAGCACCGCGTACGGCAGCAGGAACACCGCGTAGGCCCAGGTGTAGGCGGTGACCGCGCCCGGCCGGCCGTGGTGGTTGGCCAGCCAGTTGATCACCAGCAGGTTGAGCTGTTGGGCGACCAGCGCGGCCACCCCGGCTACCGCCAACGCCCGGACCCGGGGCGCCACTGCGTCGTCGAACGACCAGCGCGGCCGCAGCCGCAGCCCGGTCGCGAGCACCGGCGCCACTACGGACAGCGCCAAGGCGAGCACGCCCAACGTGGTGCCGACCGCGAGGGCGGCGCGCGCCCGGTGCGGCACCACGTCCAACCCGACCGCACCGTGCGCCAGGTGCGCAAACAGCAGGTAGGCGCCGATCACCACGACGCTGGACAGCAGCGGCGCGAGCGCGGCGGCAAGGAACCGACGATGCGCCTGCAGCGCCCCGGAAAGCACGACCGCGATCGCGTAGCAGAACAGCTGCGGCAGGAAGATCAGCAACATCCGGGTGCCCACGTCCACCGCGGTGTCGGTGCACTGGCCGTGGCCGCCGAGGAAGAAGCGCATCATCGGCCGGGCGGCGACCGCGGCGAGCAGGGTGACGGGCACCAGCAACACCAACGCCCGGCTGAGCAACGCGGACACTGTGCGTTCCACCGCGGCCCGATCCGCGCGGGCGATCGGGCCGGCCAGCACCGGGATGACCACCCCGGCCAGGGCGCCACCCGCCACCACCTCGAAAAGCACGTTGGGCAGCAGATTCGCGGTGTTGTAGACGTCAGCCAGGCACCCGCCGTGCACGGTGTGCGCGAACACGATCCACCGGCCGAAGCCGACCGCGCGGGCGAACACGGTCACCGCGGCGACCAACAACGCGGCGCCGGCCAGACCGAGGCCGGGCCGCGCCGGGGGCGCCTCGGTGCTCACGTGCTTGCGCTCGCCCGGCCGAACTCGTCCAGGCGGCGCAGCAGCGGATGCTCGGCAATCACCGCGCTGAAGCTGACCCGTTCGCTGGCCAGGGTCAGCGCGGTCAAGCCGACGAGGTGAGCCAACCGGCCGAGCCGGCCGTAGGCCACCAGGGCGGCCACGCCCAGCGCGGCGCCGAGGGCGTTTGCGCCGGTGTCGCCGAGCATGGTGTGCGCCGCGAGGTCGTCGGGCAGCAGCGCGGCCGCGGCACCCAGCGGCGCCGCCAACGCGTCCCCGCCCGCCCCCGGCAGGACCAGGATCGGTGCATGCAGGAGACCGAACTTCAGGCAGCGGCCCGGCCGCAGGTCCAGCAGGTTGGCCAGATTCGCGAAGCCGGCCACCACCGCGCCGCCGATCAGCGCGTCGGTGGGATTGCCCGACACCAACTTCGCGGCGGTCAGGCCCACCGCGGACAGACCGACGATTTTCACTGTCCCGCTGGTGAACTGACCCCGACTCAGCGCGCCGAGATGCCCACGCAACCCCTTGGCCTCGATGCCGCGGCGCGCACACAGGTCGTCGTAGCCGCCGATCGCCCCGGCACCGGTCACCGCGATGGCCAGGGCGGCCCGGCCGCGCCAGGACAGCGGCGCGCCGAAGGCAGCACCGGCCACCAGCGCCGGCCCGGCCAGCAGACTCACCGTCCGGCCGGCGTAGTTGGTCCGCTGCCAGCGCTCCGGCCCGCCGGGCGGCTTGGTCTGCAGGCCGGCCAGGGCGAGCCGGGCGGTCAGCGCGCCGCGCCGCGCCGCGCGCAGGCGCCTACCTCCGATGTGGCTGTCCGCACGACTCACTTCTTCGCCGCCGGCGCGCGGAACTGCGGCAGCACGGAATCCCCGGAATCCGCGACCCCGTACTGTCCGTGTCCGCCGGCGATCTGCTCCACCAACGCGTAGGCCGCGGCCACCTGGCCGAACGGGCTTTCCACCCCGTCCACCGTGGACACCGCCGCGGACACCGCGCCGTCGTGCCGTACTGCCGCGAGCAGCCCGCCGGCGGCGGCGTCGGCCGGTCCGACCACCACGGTGCCGCCGCCCGCGGCGTCCAGCGCCGCGGCGACCTTGACCAGTCCCGCGATGGTGCGGTCATCCACCGGCGTGGGTTTGTCCGGTGGCGTGCCACAGACCACCACAGCCAGATCACCGCGGTCGGTGAGCTGGTCGCGGGAGATCAGCCCGTCGGAGTCCAATTCGGTGAGCAGCGCGTCGGCATCGGGCTCCAGCGTGCGCGAGGATTCCTTGGTCACCAGCGCGCCGGCCAGTTGCGCCTCGGGGGCCTTGCTCTTCACCTCCGGCAACGCGAACCGCTTGATGGCCGAATCGAGCACCGCGGCCTTGGTCGCGGTCGTCGGGTCGCCGGCGGCGGCGAAGAAGTCGTCGTTGATACGCACCCGGCCGACCAGTTGCGCGCCGGCCTCGTTGAACGTCTTGGCCAGGGCGTCCACGTCCTTGCGCGCCGCGTTCGGCCCGCTGACCAGCACCACCCGGTGCCCGATCAGCCGACCGGTGAGCAACGTGGAGTGCAACGAGGCCAGGTAGTTGTCCCGGTAGCCGACCTGGCCCTGGGCAGTGGCCAGGTCCTTGCGCAGCGAGTCCTTCTCCGCGGCGAAGCTGGCGATGGTGGACCGCTGCGAATCGATCAACGACTGATTCAGCAGCGAGGAGCCCACCAGGATGCCGGTGGCGAGCGCCATGAACACGGCGATCAGCGACACCAGGTGGTAGCGGAAGTCGATCAGGGCGTGCTCCCGTGGTCAGTGCGGTTCTGGGTCGCGCGGGCGGCGTGCGCCCGACGACTCAGACCAGGCCGTGGAACCAGTACACGAGATCGTCCCAGCGAGCGTTCAGGGTGGTGGTGAGGGCCCGCCCGGACGGCGATGCGGTGATCACCACGGCCATCGTGATCAGCGTCGCCAACAGCAGCAACAACAGCGAAGCGTTGCTGATCCGGCTGCGGTAGAGCCGGGAGACACCCTTCGCGTCGACGAGTTTGCTGCCCACCCGCAGGCGGGTGAGGAAGGTGCTGGCCATGCCGTCGCGACCCTTGTCCAGGAACTCCTCGAGGTTGGCGTGGGTGCCGACCGCGACGATCAGGTCAGCGCCGGCGTCGTCGGCGAGGAGCATGGCGACATCCTCGCTGGTGCCGGTGGCGGGCAGGGCCACCGCCCGGTGGCCGAGCCGGTGCACCCGTTCCAGGCCGGGGGCATGCCCGTCGGCATAGGCGTGCACCACCAGTTCCGCGCCGCAGCCCAGTGCCTTGTCCGAGACCGAATCCATGTCGCCGACGATCAGGTCCGGGGTGTAGCCCACCTCGAGCAGGGCATCGGCGCCGCCGTCCACGCCGATGAGCACCGGGCGGTACTCGCGGATATAGGGCCGCAACGCGGCAATGTCCTCGCGATAGTGCGGACCCCGGACCACGATCAGCGCGTGCCGGCCGTCCAACCGGGTGCGCAGCGTCGGCAGCGTGATCGGGTCGAGCAGCACGTTGTGCTCGCGCTCGAGGTGTTCCATCGTGTTCGCGACGAATGCCTTGAGCTGGGCGGACAGCCCGGCGCGCGCGGCCAGCATGGCCGCTTCGACCGCCTCGGAATTGGCCACCTTGCCTGCGGCCAGGGCCGATTCGTGCCGGTACAGGGTGCCCTCGTGCAGCCGCAGCAGTTCGCCCTCGACGACGAGGTCGAGCAGGTCACCACCGGCGTCGTCGACCAGCGGGATGCCCGCGGCCAGCAGGATCTCCGGGCCCTGGTTCGGGTAGCGCCCGCTGATGCTCGGCGCGGCGTTGATCACCGCCGCGGGCTTGCAGGTGACCAGCGCCTCGGCGCTGACCCGGTCAAGGTCGCGGTGGTCGATGATCGCGATCTCACCCGGCTTGAGCCGCTTGGTGAGGTTCTTCGTGCGACGGTCCACCCGTACGAATCCGGTCACCCCCGGGGGCGCGCCGGCGCCGGAACGCACGGTACGGGGCAGCCTCACGGTCCGAATCTTCCCACGTCGCGCCGGTTGATCCGGTAACGCTGCGTGACCAGTCGCGGCGGTCCGGGGGCGGGTGGCTACCCGCGGTCGGCCGCGGCGGCGGCGATGAGCTCCTCGGCGTGCGCCCGGGCGGCGGCGGAGTCCTCCTGGCCGGCCAGCATCCGGGACAGTTCGCGCAGGCGTTCGGCGTCGTCCAGTCGGCGCACCGTGGTGGCCGAATCGGTCCGCTCCACCTGTACGTGGGAGTCGGCGAAGGCGGCGACCTGGGGCAGGTGGGTGACCACGATCACCTGGGCCGTCCGGGCCAACCGGGCCAGCCGACGGCCGACCTCCACCGCGGCCTTGCCGCCGACGCCGGCGTCCACCTCGTCGAACAATTGGGTGGGTGGTTCCCGGCCGGCCAGCACCACCTGCAGAGCCAGCATGATCCGGGACAGCTCACCGCCCGAGGCGGCCCGCTGGATCGGGCGCTCCGGGGCGTCGGGATGTGCGGCCAGCAGCATCTCCACCTCGTCCACGCCGTCCCGGCCGAATGCCACCCGGCGGCCGTCCAGCTCCAGACCGTCCGGCGCCTCGCGCGCAAGGACCGTCACCTTGAATCGAGCCCGCGGCATGGCCAGCGCCGCCAACTCACCGGCCACCGCCCTTTCCAGCGATGTGGCGGCTTTCCGCCGGGCCGCGGACAGCTTCGCGGCGTGCTCGGCGAGCTCGGCTCGCAGCGCCGCCTCGCGGGCGCGCAGTTCCTCACTGGTATCGGTGTCCGAGTCCAATTCGGCCAGTCGCAGCGCGCAGGACGCGCCCCAGGCCAGCATCTCCTCGACGGTGTCGCCGTACTTGCGCAGCAACCGGGTCAATGCCGCCTGCCGGTCTGCCGCGGCGGCCAGCCGGGCCGGGTCGACGTCAACACCGGCGGCGTAGGAGGCCAGGTCCGCGGTGACATCGGCGACGAGGTAGGACACCTCGGCGACGCGGCGCGCCAACTCGTCCAGCACCGGGTCACGCCCGGCCATCGCCTCCACCGCGCGGCGGGCCTGACCGATCAGCGTGGCGGCGTCCAGCCCGCCGTCGGGGTCACCGAGGAGCAGATCGTGTGCGCCGCCGGCGGCCGTGCGCAGCTGTTCCGCGTGGGCCAGAACGGATACCTCCGCGGCCAGCGTGACGTCCTCGCCGGGTTGCGGGTTCAGCGCGCCGATCTCCTCCAGCGCCAGGCGCAGCCCGTCCGCCTCCCGGGCGCGTTCCCGCACCGCGCCGCTGAGCTCGCCGAGCCGGTCGGTGACCTCCCGCCAGGCCCGATGGCAGCTCTGATAGCTGGTCAACGCTTTGGCCAGCGGCGCGCCACCGTGCTGGTCGAGCAGCTCCCGCTGCCGGGTCGGGCGCAGCAGGTGCTGTTGATCGTGCTGGCCGTGCACCGCGATCAGATGTTCGGCGAGTTCACCGAGCAGCGCGACCGGGGCGCTGCGCCCACCGACCTGGGCCCGCGAGCGGCCATCCGCGCCCACCGTGCGGCCCAGGGTGAGCACGTCGTCGTCCAGTTCGCCGCCGGCCTCGGCGACCCGGTCCGCCACCGCCGCCTTGACCGTCACCCGGCCCTCGACCACCAACCTGGCCGCGCCCGGCCGTACCAGCGCCGCGTCGCCGCGCCCGCCGAGCAGCAACGCCAGCCCGGTCATCAGCATGGTCTTGCCGGCGCCGGTCTCGCCGGTGAGCACGGTGAGCCCCGGACCGAGTTCCAGGGTGGCCTCGGAGATGACGCCGAGGTCGCGGATGCTGATTTCCTCGAGCACTCAAACTCCCGGCGGCCGACCGGCTGCGCCGCGCCAGCCACGTACCGGCAGTTCGAACTTGCGTACCAGTCGGTCGGTGAACGGCGCGGTGTGCAGGCGGGCCAGGCGCACCGGCACCGCACCGCGGCGCACCTCCACCCGGGCACCCGCGGGCAGCGGCCAGGTGCGCCGCCCGTCCGCCCACAGCACGCCGTGCGGGGTGTCCGATTGCACCTCCACGGCCAGCACCGAGTCCGGGGAGACGACCAACGGCCGCGCGAACAGGGCGTGCGCGCTGATCGGGATCATCAGCATCGCCTCCACCTCCGGCCAGACCACCGGACCGCCCGCGGAGAACGCGTACGCGGTGGAGCCGGTCGGCGTCGCGCAGACCACCCCGTCGCAGCCCCAGCGGGACAGCGGCCGACCGTCCACCTCGGCAACCACCTCGAGCATCCGGTCCCGGGCGGCCTTCTCCACCGAGGCCTCGTTCAATGCCCAGGTGCGGGCGATCTCCTCGGTGCCGCAGCGGGCCACCACGTCGATGGTCATGCGTTCCTCGACCACGTAGTCGCGCGCGGCGACGCGGTCGGCCACCTCGGTGAGCTCGTCACGCTCGGCCTCGGCGAGGAACCCGACGTGGCCCAGATTGACGCCCAGCAGAGGAATTCCGGGTTCGCGGGCCAATTCCGCGGCGCGCAGCAGGGTGCCGTCGCCGCCGATCACCACGGTCAGTTCGCAGCCCACCGTCGCGTCCGGCTCGGGCTGCACGGCCAGCACATGGGGCGAGGCGATCTGTTCGGCCTCGATTTTGGGGGCCCGCACCTGCAGACCGTCGGCCACCAGTCGGGTGACCAGCATGCGCGCGGCCTCCACCGCGTCCGGGCGACCGACGTGGGCGACCACCATCACCGTGCGCACGTCCCCACCGGCGCTCATTGCGGCCCCCGATTGATCGCGTCGGCCAGGTCGGCCTCCGCCAGGGTCGGCGCCCCGGCGGTCAGCCACAGGAAGAACTCCACATTACCTGCCGGGCCGGGTAACTGACTGGCCGTCACTCCCCTGACGCCCAGTCCCAGGCCCATGCCGGTCGCCGCAACCGCCCGAACTGCTTCGGCACGCAATTCCACGTCACGCACGACGCCTCCGGTCTTGAGTCGCTCCCGCCCGACCTCGAACTGGGGCTTCACCATGAGCACGAAATCGGCGTCGGAGGCTGCGCACCGGCGCAGCGCGGGCAGCACGGTCGACAGCGAGATGAACGACAGGTCTGCGACCACCAGGCTGGGCGGGGGGAACCCGAGTTCGTCGGACTCGACATTGCGGATGTTGGTGCGCTCGTGCACGGTCACCCGCTCGTCGGTGCGCAGCGACCAGGCCAGTTGGCCGTAGCCGACGTCGACGGCCAACACCTCGGCGGCGCCGCGGCGTAACAGCACATCGGTGAAGCCGCCGGTGGACGCGCCCGCGTCGAGGCAACGACGCCCGACGATCGTCGGGCCGCCGCCGGGACGGGAGTCGAAATCGTCCAGGGCGCCGGCGAGCTTATGGCCCCCGCGGGACACGTAGCCGGGATTGTCCTCGTCGGTGCAGACCACGATCGCCTCGGCGGGCTCCACCCGGGTCGCCGGCTTTGCCGCGGACCGCCCGGAGACCGAGACGCGACCGGTCGCGACGAGCTGCGCGGCGTGCTCCCGGGATCGGGCCAGGCCGCGCCGGACCAGCTCCGCATCCAGCCGCGCCCGCGGGTTGGCCATGGCTCAGGAACGGTCGGGGTCGAGCCCGGCCAGGCACTCCTGCAGCCCGCGATGCACCGCGTCATAAACGGCGACGTGCTCGCTCGGACCACCCTCGGTCAGGCCGGTCAGCTGCGCCAACACGGCGTCGACCTGCTCCTCGCCGGTCGCCGGGAGGTCGATCTCTACGGCCTGCTCATCCACGTCGCCCACCCTACGCGGGCGATCAGCCGGTCACCCGCACCGCGGCGAGGTTGCGCTTGCCGCGTCGCAGCACCAACCACTCACCGTGCAGCAGGTCAGCGGCCTGCGGGGTGGCGGCGTCGTCGGTGACCTTGACGTTGTTCAGGTACGCACCGCCCTCGGCGATGGTGCGCCGGGCGCTGTTGCCGCTTTTCTCCAGGCCGGTGGCCACCAGCAGGTCCACCACGCTGGGCAGGTTGGCCACCGTGGTGTTCGGCAGCTCGCAGAGCGCCGCGGCCAGCGTGCGGGCGTCCAGGTCGACCAGTTCGGCGCGCCCGAACAACGCGTGGCCCGCCGCCTCCGCGCCGGTGGCCGCGTCGGGCCCGTGCACCAGCCCGGTGAGCTCGCGGGCCAACGTCCGCTGCGCCTGCCGGGCGCCCGGGCGCTCCGCGGTGGCCGCGGTCAGCTCCTCGATCTGATCTCGACTCAGGAACGTGAGGGACTTGAGGTAGCCGATCACGTCCCGGTCGTCTGTGTTCAACCAGAACTGGAAGAACGCGTACGGCGAGGTCAGCTCGGCATCCAGCCATACCGCTCCGGCCTCGGTCTTGCCGAACTTCGTGCCGTCGGACTTGGTGAGCAGGGTGGTGGTCAGCGCGTGCGCGCGCCCGCCGTCGACCCGACGGATCAGTTCGACGCCCGCGGTGATGTTGCCCCACTGATCCGACCCGCCGATCTGCAGTGAGCAACGGTGGCGCCGGAACAGCTCCAGGAAGTCCATCGACTGCAGCAGCACGTAGCTGAACTCGGTGTAGGAGATGCCCACGTCGGAACTGAGCCGCTTGGACACCGCGTCGCGGGCCAGCATGCGGTTGATCGGGAAGTGCTTGCCGATCTCGCGGAGGAAGTCGACGGTGGACAGCGGTGCGGTCCAGTCCAGGTTGTTCACCATGACCGCGGCGTTGTCCCCGTCGAAGTCCAGGAACGGCTCGATCTGGGCGCGGATCCGGCCCACCCAGTCGGCGACCACGTCCTTGGTGTTCAACGAGCGCTCGGAAGTCTCCTTCGGGTCACCGATCAGCCCGGTGGCCCCGCCGACCAGCGCGATGATCCGGTGCCCGGCCTGCTGGAACCGTCGCAGCGTGAGCACCTGCACCAGATGCCCCACGTGCAGGCTGGGTGCGGTGGGGTCGAACCCGCAGTAGAGCGTGACCGGTCCCGCCGCCAGTGCCGCGGCCAGCGCGTCGGCGTCGGTGGTCTGCGCGACGAGGTCCCGCCAGGCGAGCTCGTCGAGTATCCCGGTCACCCTGAGGTCCTTTCGATTGGTCAACCGGCGGATTCTCTCACCGCTGCGCGGCGCCGCCCGCCCGCCGCGGGGCCGCGGGTCGGTAGGCGCTCACCGAGGGCTCGTCGGCCAGCCAGAACCGCCAGGCTCGGTCCGCGGCCGCCCGGATGCCGACCCGGGGGCCGGTGCGGATGGTGGTCGCGCACACCGTCGGGCCGCGGAGCAATCGAACCGGGCCGGGTGAGCAGATGTCGCGTCCGTTGTCGGCGGGCCCCAGGCCGAGCGTGCGGACCAGGTTCGCGGGCCCGCGGGCCAGGGCCGCAGCCGGAACCACGCCGGGCCGGTGGGCGCGGGCCAGCGCCTCCCCCTCGAGCACCTGGCCGGCCCGCAGCAGCACCGCGGAGGCGCGTCCGTCCGGGCCACACACGATGTTCGCGCACCAGTGCATGCCGTACGTGAAGTACAGGTAGAGGTGCCCCGGCGGGCCGAACATCACCGCGTTGCGCCGGGTTGGCCCGCGGAAGGCGTGCGAGGCCGGGTCCTCCCCGCCGTCGTAGGCCTCCACCTCGGTCAGCCGCACCACCACCCCGTCGTGTTCGAGCAGCGCGCCGAGCAACCCGGCCGCCACGGTCAGCACGGGACGGTTGAGGAAGGAGCAGGGCAGCAGCCGGGTGGAACTCATGAACATTTCGTACTGCTCGTACCTTTCCCGTGGTTACACCGGGGCCTTGATCTGATTCGCCATCACTCCTTTGGCCGACGAACGCTTCGAGCGGCGCCCCTACCGTCGGGGTAGCTGTATCTGCCGCCGCGAGGAGCCCCCGTCATGGCCCGTCCCCGCCCGAGCGCTCGTCGCGTGGCACGGCTGAGTGTCGCCTTCGCACTGGCTACCGGCACCGTGCCGCTCCTCGCCGCACCCGCCCGGGCGGCCGACCCGGTGACCCTGCACGTCGAGACGGGAGGGCACGACGACCCTTCCAACAATTGCCAAAACGCGGACGCCCCATGTCTGACCATCCAGCACGCGGCCGAGGAGGCAGCGTCACTTCCCGCGGCCTCGGTCGTCACCATCGAGGTCGCTGCGGGTCACTATCCCGAGGCTGTGGTGATCGACGGCTCCGGCATCGACGCGTTGACGTCGCTCACCATCCAGGGGACGACCTCTCCGGACGCCCCGGTCCAGGTTGAGATCCCGAATGGTGCCGCAACCGGGTTCACCATCCACACCACCGCGCCGGTGACAGTGACCCAGCTACAGATCACCCAGGCTTCCGGGATCCGCAGCGACACGGACGACATGTACGGAGTTCGCGTGACCGGAACGGGGCAAGTGACGCTGAGCGGCCTGGACATCCACGACCTCAATGCCCAAAAGCCCACCGTCGCCCCCGGCGCGCCCGGGCGGAACGTGTACGGCGTGGCCGACGACACGACCACCGGGGCCGTGGGTTTGACGGGGGTGCAGATCCACAACCTGTTGGCCGGCGCCGGCGGCGTCGGCACGGGCGCGTCAAATGCTGTGACCACCGCGGACATCATCCCCCCCGGCGCCGCGGGAGCGGCGTACGGAGTGCACTCCGTGGGCCCCCTCACCATCACCGACAGCAGCATCGACCAGGTGACCGGCGGGGCGGCCGCGGGGGATTTCCGAGCGGTGTCCGACGGTGCGATGGGGAACCCGGGCGCGTCGGGCGGAGCGGCGTACGGCGTGGACTCCGCGGCCCAGACCACACTCAGCGCTCTTTCGGTCACCACCGTGCTCGGCGGAGCCGGGGCGACCGGGGCCACCGGTGGCCGCCCCCCCAGCGGGGGGAGCGGCGGCACCGGTGGCACTGGCGGGCAGGGCGGGGACGCGGTGGGCATTCGGTCCGGGCCACTGACGATGGACTCCTCAGTGGTCGGGTTCATTGCGGCGGGTGCCGTGGGCGACCCCGGCAGGGGTGGCGACGATGCCTCAAGGCTCGGAACGACCGGACCCGCCGGCGCCACCGGTGCGTTCGGGCAGGCGTACGGCGTGAAACTGATCGACGGCGGTTCGATCACTGACAGCACCATCGCTGACACCTCCCTGGTGCCCGAATCGGGCGGCGTGGCTGTGGGGACGGAGCAGTTCTCGGAGAACGGCGGGATCGGCGTGGACGTCTCCGGGACCTCGCCGAATCCGGTGATGCTGACCCACCTGACCATCGCCGACCACGGGCTCGGAGTATCGGCACAAGCGCCGACCACGCTGAGTGCATCGCTGCTCGCCCGCAACGCGCGGGACTGTGCCGACGACCCGGCCGGTACGGAGTTCACCGCGGGCGGCTGGAACGCCACCACCAACCCGGCGACCCCCGCGCAACCCTGCCTCGCCGCGGACGGCCACAACCTGTTCAACGTGCCCGAGAGCGACGTGGGACAGCTCAGCGAAGGTCTGACCGTCGGTGGCGGGGGGCCCGACGCGCCTGCCACCGGGGCACGGATGCAGGAGCAGCCCGCGGACGGCCCACCGACGGTCATCGAGCTGAGCCCGCACAGCCCCGCGGCCACCCTCGTCGCACCGACCGACCTCTGCACCGGGGAGTTCGCGCTCGATCAGATCGGTGATCCGCGACCGTCCACGAACTGTGCCGCAGGCGCGTTCCAGCCCGATGTATCCGGTCCCGGCGGCGGGAGCGGCGGTACGCCGCCGAGCGGCCAGGCGCCGCCCGCGGCGAACCGCCGACATTCCGGTGACCTCTGCGGGGCGATCACCAGCACCCCGGATTGCCCGGGCTAGCACGCATAGGGTGACCGGGTGATCGCCCCGGTCGTGGACTCCGCCGCTCTGGAGTGCTTCGGCTTCGGCGCCGACACCGCGGCGTTGGTGGCCGCGGTGTTGCCCCGGGTGGAACGGTTGAGCCGCCTCGGCGATGCCGAGGTGCTGGCCTGGACCGACGGGGCGTCCGGTGCGCGGTTGGTGCTCGGCTGCCGGGGCGTGGACGTGCGGTGGATGTGGCCGACGTTGTGGTCGTCGCCGTCCACGTTGCTGGGTGGGCTCACCGTGCTGGCCGGCGATGTGGTGGGCGCCGCGGTTCTCGACCGAGCCGGCTCGCGAATCGCTCGGGTGGTGCTCCGCCTGGAACAGGGACACGCGTTGACCACAGAGAGCTGCAGCCGGACGTGGCCCGCGGCGGTGGTGGCGACCGGGCCGGTGCGGGTGTTCGCCGACGCTGCGGCATTCATTGCGGACCCGGCCAGCATTCATGGTGACCCGGCAAGCTATCCCGCGCAGCCGCCGGAGCACTTCGCGGAGCGTGGCTGGGCGTGGCCGCCGCGAGTGTCCGAGGAGTCCCTGGAACCGGACGGGGACTTGCTACCGGTAGCCGGGTTGACCGGCAGCGTGGTGGCCGCAGAACGGCGGCGCAACGAACTGACGGGCAATCACTTCACCGTGGCCCGGGTACGCACCCTCGGCCTGCAACTGGATCTCTGCCTGCCCGAGCAGCATGACCCGGTGCCGGTGGGATCCGTGGTGGCGGGTCGGGTCGGCCTGACGGGTCGTCTCGGTCCGGAACCGGGCGCACCCCGGCAACGCTGGGTTCAGAGCCCGGGCTGAGCCCACGCACGTTGAATGTCCAGGTCCGCGCGCAGCTCGTCGAGCTGCTCGGCCACCCGGTCCGCGGCGGTGCCGCCGCGGGCGTTGCGCGAGGCGATGGACCCGGCGACGGTGAGCACGTCCCGGACCGCCGGCGTCAGGTGGGTCGAGACCGCGGCCAGGTCGGCGTCGGTCAGGTCGGCCAGTTCGATCCCGGCCTTCTCGCAGTGTTGGACGCACGCCCCGGCAACCTCGTGGGCGAGCCGGAACGGCACGCCGGAACGCACCAGCCACTCGGCAATGTCGGTGGCCAAGGAGAACCCGGCCGGGGCCAGCTCCTCCAGCCGTGTGGGGTGGAAGCGCAGGGTGGCCATCATCCCGGTGAACGCGGGCAGCAGCACCTCGAGGGTGTCGACGGAATCGAACACCGGCTCCTTGTCCTCCTGCAGGTCCCGGTTGTAGGCCAGCGGCAGACCCTTGAGCGTGGCCAACAGCCCGGACAGGTTGCCGATCATCCGCCCGGCCTTGCCCCGGGCCAGTTCGGCGATGTCCGGGTTCTTCTTCTGCGGCATGATCGAGGACCCGGTGGAGTACGCGTCGTCGAGGGTGACGAAGGAGAACTCCTTGGTGGCCCACAGGATCACCTCCTCGGCGATCCGCGAGAGGTCCACGCCGATCATCGCGAACACGAAGGCTGCCTCGGCGGCGAAGTCGCGGGACGCGGTGCCGTCGATGGAGTTGGCCACCGAACCCGCGAAACCGAGTTCGGCCGCGACCTGCTCCGGGTCCAACCCCAGCGAGGACCCGGCCAGCGCCCCGGAACCGTAGGGCGAGAACGCGGCCCGAACGTCCCAGTCGCGCAGCCGTGCCACGTCCCGGGACAGCGCATGCACGTGGGCCAGCAGGTGGTGGGACAGCAGCACCGGTTGCGCGTGCTGCAAGTGGGTGCGGCCGGGCATGGCCACCCCGAGGTGCGCGGTGGCCTGCGCGACCAGCGCCTCCTGCAGGTCCACCAGCAACCCGGCGATCCGGCGCGCGGCGTCGCGCAGGTACATCCGGAACAGCGTGGCCACCTGGTCGTTGCGGGACCGCCCGGCCCGCAACCGACCACCGAGCTCTGCCCCCACCCGTTCGATCAGGCCTCGTTCCAGTGCGGTGTGCACATCCTCGTCGGAAACCGTGGGAGTGAAGGAACCTGACACCACGTCAGCCTCCAATGAGTCCAAACCGGCGAGCATGGCGGCCAGGCCGTCCTCGGAGAGCAAACCGGCCCGGTGCAACACCCGGGCGTGCGCCCGGGACCCGGCAATGTCATGGCGGGCCAGCCGCCAGTCGAAGTGCACCGACACCGACAACGCGGCCAACGCGTCCGCCGGCCCGGAGGCGAAGCGACCGCCCCAGAGCCGCAGCGAGGACCCGTCCGGCTGGGTCACTTGCCCAGTCGCTCGTCGCGGGCCATCGCGACCCGGCTCGACATGCCGAACAGGTCGATGAAGCCCTTGGCCAGTGACTGGTCGAAGGTGTCCTCTTCGTCGTAGGTGGCCAGGTTGTAGTCGTACAGCGAGGCATCCGAGCGCCGACCGGTCGGAACCGCACGCCCGGCATGCAACGTCATCCGAACGTCGCCGGAGACATGCTTGGTGGCCTCCTCCAGGAAGCAGTCGAGCGCGTTCTTGAGTGGGGAGAACCACAGACCGTCGTAGACCAGTTCGGACCAACGCTGGGAAACGCCGCGCTTGTACCGGGCCAACTCGCGCTCGACGGTGACGTTCTCCAGCTCCTGCTTGGCTGTGATCAACGCGATCGCGCCGGGAGCCTCGTAGACCTCGCGACTCTTGATGCCGACCAGGCGGTCCTCGACCATGTCCAGCCGGCCGATGCCCTGAGCGCCGGCCCGGGCGTTCATTTCCACGATCGCCTCGAGCATGGAGACGGGGCGGCCGTCGATCGCGACCGGGACACCGGAGGCGAAGGTGATCACGACTTCGTCGGCGTCGCGCGGGGTGGCCGGGTTCTGCGTGTAGGTGTAGATGTCCTCGATCGGGCCATTCCAGATGTCCTCCAGGAAACCGGTCTCGACCGCACGACCCCACACGTTCTGATCGATGGAGTACGGGGATTTCTTGTTCACATCGATCGGCAGGTTGTTCTTCTCCGCAAAGGCGATCGCCTTGTCCCGGGTCATGCCGGAGTCGCGGACCGGGGCGAGCACCTTGAGGTCCGGAGCGAGTGCGCCGACGCCGACCTCGAAGCGCACCTGGTCGTTGCCCTTACCCGTGCAACCGTGGCCGACCATGGACGCGCCGTGGAAGCGGGCGGCCTCGACCAGGGCTTTGACGATGGTGGGCCGGGACAGCGCGGAGACCAACGGGTAGCGCTCCATGTAGAGCGCGTTGGCGCGCAGCGCCGGCAGGCAGTACTCGTTGGCGAAGGTGTCCTTGAGATCCAGCACGATTGACTCGACCGCACCGCAGTCCAGCGCGCGCTGTCGGATGACGTTCATGTCCTCGCCGCCCTGACCGACGTCGGCGGCCACCGCGATGATCTCCGCTCCGGTCTGGTCGGCAATCCAGCCGATGCACACGGAGGTGTCCAGGCCGCCGGAGTAGGCGAGGACGACGCGTTCGGTCACGGTGTAGCTCCTTCTTTGCTGGATGAGCGTTCGGCAAGGGAGAGGAAGTAGCGGGCGACGGCCTCGCCGCCGAGCGGGTCGCGGGTGATCAGCAGGACGGTGTCGTCGCCGGCAATGGTGCCCAGCAGGGACGGCGACGCGGCGGCGTCCACGGTCGAGGCGAAGAACTGCGCCGCACCCGGTGGGGTCCGCAGCACCACCAGGTTCGCCGAGGCCTCGGCGGAGACCAGCAACTCCTCGACGGCGCGGGCCAATCGGGCGTTGAGGGCACCGGAGTCGGGTGCCACCCGCGGGCTGCGGTCGCCGCCCTCCGCGGGCACGGCGTAGACCAGCGCCCCGTCGTCGTCGCGGATGCGCACCGCGCCGAGTTCGTCGAGGTCGCGGGACAACGTCGCCTGAGTGACGGTCAGACCGTCGGAGCCGAGCAGGCCGGCCAGTTCGGTCTGCGAGTGCACGCGGGCCCGGGAAAGCAATTCCACGATGCGCCGGTGCCGCGCCGTCTTGGTGCTGGGCAACGTCATCCGGTGCCCGCTCGGTCGCTAGCTACCGCTCGCTCCGCCTGCTCCAGCAACCAGGTGAGCAACGCTTTCTGTGCGTGCAGACGGTTCTCCGCCTCGTCCCACACCGCGGAGGCCGGTCCGTCCAGCACGCCCGCGGTGATCTCTTGGCCACGGTAGGCGGGCAGGCAGTGCAGCACGATCGCATCGGGGGCGGCCAGCGCCAGCGCGGCCTCATCGAGCACGTAGGGCGCGAACACGGTCTCCCGACCGTCGGACTCCATGCCCATGGAAACCCAGGTGTCGGTGGCCAGCACGTGCGCGCCCGCGCAGGCCTCCTTCGCGTCGGTGGTCAGCAGCACCGAACCGCCGGTGGTCGCGGCGATCTGCTGCGCCCTGGCCACCACTCCGGGGTCGGGGCGGAAGCCGGGCGGGCTGCCGATGCGCACGTGCACCCCGGCGGTGGCACCGCCGAGCAGGTATGAGTGCGCCATGTTGTTGGCCCCGTCGCCGAGGTAGGTCAGGGTCACCCCGGCCAGTCGGCCGAAGCGCTCCCGCACGGTCTGCAGGTCGGCCAGCACCTGGCACGGGTGGAACTCGTCGGACAGTGCGTTGACCACCGGCACCCGGCTGATCGCGGCCATTTCCTCGATGCGGTCCTGGCCGAAGGTGCGCCACACGATCGCCGCGCACTGCCGGTCCAGCACCCGGGCGGTGTCCGAGATCGGTTCGCCGCGGCCCAATTGCGAGCCGGACGCCTCGATCACCAACGGGTAGCCGCCGAGTTCGGCGATGCCCACACTGAACGAGACCCGGGTTCGGGTGGAGTGCTTGTCGAACAGCACCGCTACCGCGCGCGGACCCTCCAGTGGCCGGAAGCCGAACCGGTCGGCCTTCATCCGGTCGGCGAGGTCGAGCACCTCACGTTGTTCGGCGGGCGACAGATCGTCGTCCCGACGGAAGTGACGCACGCTCATGTTGCCGCCTCGAGAATGCCGGGTAGGGCGTCGAGGAACGTCTGCGCCTGCTCGATGGTGAGGACCAGTGGCGGGGCGAGTCGAATCGCGTTGGGCTGCACCGCGTTGACCAGGAAGCCGGCCTGCCGACACGCGAGTTCCACCGCCGCGGAGACGTCCTGGCTCAACACGATGCCCAGCCACAGACCCCTGCCGCGCACGCCGACCAGCAGGGGGTGTTCGATCGCGGCCATCCCGGCGGCGAGGTGCTCGCCGACCTTGGTCGCGTTCTCCAACAGGCCCTCGTTGGCGATGGTGTCCAGCACTGCCAGCGCCGCCGAGGCGGAGACCGGGTTCCCGCCGAACGTGCTGCCGTGATCGCCGCGTTGGAAGGTGGATCCGAATGACCCCAGACCGACGACCGCGCCGATGGGCAGCCCACCGCCCAGGCCCTTGGCCAGGGTGAGGATGTCCGGCCGCACGCCTTCCGCCGAGTGCGCGAACCACTCGCCGGTGCGGCCGATGGCGGACTGGATCTCGTCCAGCACGAGCACCGCGCCGTGCGCGTCACACACCTCGCGGGCCGCCCGCAGATAGCCGGCCGGCGCGGGCACTACGCCGCCCTCGCCCAATGCCGGTTCGAGGAACACCGCGGCCACGTCCGGGCCGACCGCGGCGCGTAACGCGCCGACATCGCCATACGGCACGAAGGTCACCTCGGCGGCGTGCGGCGCAAACGGCACCCGGATCGCGGGCTTCCCGGTCAGCGCCAGCGCCCCCATCGACCGGCCGTGGAAGCTGTTCTCCGCGGCCACGAACCGCGGACGGTCCGGCGTGTGCCGGCGCACCATCTTGAACGCAGCCTCATTGGCCTCGGTACCGCTGTTGCACAGGAACACCCGCGACCCGTCGTCGGTCGCGCCCAGCAGGTGCAGCAGTCGCTCGGCGAGCGTGACGCCGGGCTCGTGCAGATACAGGTTCGAGGTGTGCGCCAGCGTGCCCACCTGGGCGTGCACCGCGGCGACATAGGCCGGGTGGGCGTGTCCGATAGAGGTGACCGCAATGCCGCCCAGCAAGTCCAGGTAGCGATTGCCGTCCACGTCCCAGACCTCGGCGCCCTTGCCTCGGGCCAGCGCCACCGGGGGCGTGCCGTAGTTCGGCATCAGCGCGGCGTTCCAACGCTCCTGCAAATCAGAGGTGTGCGTCACGGGATCACCATGGTTCCGATGCCTTCGTCGGTGACGAGTTCGAGCAACACGGAGTGCGGCAGTCGACCGTCCAACACGTGAGCCGAGCGCACCCCACCCTGCACGGCCTGCAGGCAGGCCTCCATCTTGGGGATCATCCCGGAGGACAGCCCGGGCAGAATGGCGGCCAACTGATCCGCCGTCAGCCGGTCGATCACCTCATCGTTCTCGGGGTAGTTGGCGTAGAGGCCCTCGACGTCGGTGAGCATGACCAGCTTCTCCGCGCGCAGCGCGACGGCCAGCGCAGCCGCCGCGGTGTCGGCGTTGACGTTGTAGATCTCGCCGTCCTCGCCGCGGGCCACCGAGGAGACCACCGGGATGCGACCGTCGGCGAGCAATCCCTGCACGACACCGGGATCGACCGTGCTGACCTCGCCGACCAACCCGATGTCGACCTGCTCCCCGTTTATCGTCGCGGCGCGGCGGGTGGCGGTGAACAGCCGACCGTCCTCCCCGGACAGACCGACCGCGAACGGGCCGTGCGCGTTGAGCTGTCCGACGATCCCCCGCTGTACCTGGCCGACAAGCACCATGCGCACCACGTCCATGGCTTCCGGCGTGGTGACCCGTAGCCCGGCCTTGAACTCGGTCACCACGCCGAGCTTGTCCAGCGCGGCGGTGATTTGCGGGCCGCCACCGTGCACGATGACCGGCCGGATGCCCGCGTAACGCAGGAACACCACGTCCTCGGCGAACGCGTGCATCAGCTTGTCGTCGGTCATCGCGTTGCCGCCGAACTTGATGACCACGACGCGACCGTGGAAGCGCTCCAACCACGGCAGGGCGGCGACCAGCACGGCAGCCTTGGTCGCGGCGGTGGCCCGGTCTCTGCTCATGTCGAATACGCCGAGTTCTCGTGAACGTAGTCGTGGGTGAGGTCGTTGGTCCACACCGTGGCGCGGGCCGGACCGAACTTGAGGTCGACCTGTATCTCTACCTGACGTGCGGTCAGATCGACCTTGTCGCGGGACTCCCCCACCCCGGAGTCCCGGCAGACCGCCACTCCGTTGAACCAGACGTCGAGTCGGTCGGCGTCGAAGGCCGCGCCGGTGGTACCCACCGCGGCGAGGATGCGGCCCCAGTTGGGGTCGTTGCCGAACACCGCGCACTTGAACAGGTTGCTGCGGGCCACCGCGCGGGCCACCTCGACCGCATCGTCCTCGGAGGCGGCGTTGATCACCTCGATGGCGATGTCGTGGGCGGCGCCCTCGGCGTCGCGCAGTAGTTGGCCGGCCAGGTCCGCGCAGGCCGCGGCCAGCACGTCGGCGAACTCCGTCGGATCGGGGCGGACCGCGCAGGCGCCCGAGGCGAGCAGCAGCACGGTGTCGTTGGTGGACATGCAGCCATCGGAGTCCAGCCGATCGAAGGTGACCCGGGTCGCCGCGCGCAGCGCCGTGTCCAGCTCGGCCGAGGACACCTCGGCGTCGGTGGTCAGCACCACGAGCATGGTGGCCAGGCCGGGCGCGAGCATGCCGGCGCCCTTGGCCATGCCGCCGACCGAGAAGCCCGTGCCGGACACGTGGGTCTGCTTGGACATTGTGTCGGTGGTCATGATCGCGGTGGCCGCGTCCGGTCCGCCGTCGGCGTGCAACGCCGCTGCGGCGGCGCCGGCCCCGGCGAGCAGCAGATCCATCGTCAGCCGCTCACCGATCAGCCCGGTGGAACACACCGCAACGTCGATCGAGGAAACACCGAGCAGGGCAGCCACGTGTTCGGCGGTGCGATGGGTGTCTGCGAAGCCCTCCGGACCGGTGCAGGCGTTCGCCCCACCGGAGTTGAGGATCACCGCGTCGGCCCGGCCGTCGGCGACGACCTGCCGGCTCCACACCACCGGTGCGGCCGCGACCCGGTTGGACGTGAACACCGCCGCCGCGGCATGCGACGGGCCGTCATTGACAACCAGCGCCAGGTCCGGCTTGCCGGACGCTTTGAGGCCCGCGGTCACGCCCGCGGCCCGGAACCCGGCCGGCGCGGTCACGCTCACGGCGACACACCCAGCGCGCTCAACCCCAGCGTCTCGTCCAGGCCGAGCGCGATGTTCGCGTTCTGCAGGGCCTGTCCGGCAGCGCCCTTGCCCAGGTTGTCGAGGGCGCAGATGACCACCGCCCGGCCGGAGGCCGAATCGGCGGCGGCCTGCAGGTGCACCGCGTTGGAGCCGGATGTGGCGGCGGTGTGCGGCAGCAACCCGTCGGGCAGCACGTGCACGAACGGCTCGTCGGCGTAGGCGGCGTGCAGGGCCTCCTGCAGCGCGGCGGTGTCCACGCCGGGCTTCAGCAGCGCGGTGCAGGTGGCCAGGATGCCCCGCGGCATCGGTGCGAGCAGCGGGGTGAAGCTCAACTGCACTCCTACGCCCGCGGCGCGGGTCAGCGTCTGGGCCATCTCCGGGGTGTGCTGGTGCGCGCCGCCGATCTTGTAGGCGGCCACGTCGCCCATGACCTGCGAACCGAGCAGGTTGTCCGACGGGCTGCGACCGGCACCGGAGGTGCCGGAGGCGGCGACCACCACGAGGTCGCTCGGCTCGACCAGGCCGGCGGCGAGCAACGGTGCCAGCGCCAGCGCCACGGAGGTCGGGTAGCAGCCGGGGTTGGCGATGCGGGTGGCACCGGCGATCTCTGCCCGGGCACCGGGCAGTTCGGGCAGCCCGTATGTCCAGGTGCCCGCGTGCGGGATCTTGTAGTACTTCTCCCATGTGGCGGCGTCGGCCAACCGGTGGTCGGCGCCGAGGTCCACCACCACCTGCTCAGGCTGCAGTTGCCGAGCCAACGCGGCCGAGGCGCCGTGCGGCAACGCCAGGAACACCACGTCGGCGTCGAGCAGCGTGGTCACATCGCCACCGGTGAACGACTGCCCCGCGTAGGAAACCAGGTTGGGATGCACCGCGAGGATCGGCTCGCCCGCCCGGCGGTCCGCCCCCGCCGCGCACACCTCGAATTCCGGGTGCGCAGCCAGCAGGCGCAACAGCTCACCGCCCGCGTACCCGCTCGCTCCGGCCACCGCCACCCGCATGCCCATGGTTACCTCCTCGTAGCAGTATAGACATGCAGGCCAGCGGATAACCATTCATACCTCGCCGCCCCCGTTGCTCCTGCAAGAGGTACCGACTCCGCGAACCCCGACAAACCTCCCGCGACAGTGGTCGGTGGCTCTTGCATGAGCGACCCCGGGGCGCTTCGGGCGAAAGGGACAGGTCGGAAATGCCGTATCGGTGGAGCCCGGAATTGTCGGTGAAATCGGACAGATCGGGAAATTGCCCGAGCCTCCGCGGAGCAAATAGGACGAACCCGTTTCCCCTTACGCCACAGGCATTTTCGCGCTCGCCAACCATGCCTGTCCGAATTGACCGACACGCGAATTTACCAAATCTCTAACGGGCCAGTGAAACTTGACCCTTCCTTTTCCCGCCCCTTTTATCGACCCGACGTAAACAAATCGGGGAATGAAAGGTTGAAGCAAATGTCGGTAAGCTTCAAGAAATTGGTGCAGGCAACCGCGCTGGCGGTGCCGCTCGTTGTCGTCAGCCCGCAGCTGCCGGCCATGGCGGCCGACTCGCCCGACCCGGTGGTGGCCGAGGCGCAGTGCGACCAGACCACGGTCGCGCACAGCGCCATGCAGCACTGCGTCAAGCACGCCGCGGACCTGCTCGCCCAGTCGAACAAGCGCAACCAGGGCACGCCCGCTCCCGCCCCGGCACCCGCCGCGGGCCAGACGGCGCCCGCGACCGAGCCCGCACCCGCCGCTGACAAGCCCGCGGCCGACCAGCCCGCGCCCGCCGCTGACAAGCCCGCGGCCGACCAGCCCGCACCTGTGGCCGATGAGCCGGCACCCGCCGTCAAGCCGGCACCCCCCGCGGACAGCAGCAAGCAGGCTGCGCCGGCTCAGGAAGCGCCGGCTCCCACGGGTGTCGTGCCGGCGCCCGCCGCGAACACCGCCCCGGCTGACTGCACGGCCACCGACCCGATCCCCTTCCACCTCGACGCCTGCCAGCTGCTCGACCAACTGGGTGTCACCGAGCTGCTGCTGTCGTTGGGCATCGACCTGAACCAGCTGCCCATTGACCTGCACAAGGTCCTCGAGCTCAAGAGCCTGCTGGAGTCGATGGGTATCTACCAGGACCTGCAGGTCCTCGGCATCGGCAACCTGATCTCCGGGCTCGGCATCGTGCCGCTCGTGGACATGCTGGTTCCGCTCATCTTCGCCGTGCTGGGCCTCCAGTACCTGCTCAAGACCCTTCCGGTCGCGCCAACCGCCGGCTGACCGAGCGCACCGTCAAAGCGCCAGGTGATCCACCCCGCGTCTCCGGCACGCGGGGTGGATCACCTGGTTCGTGTGCCCTCTGGACGCCGGCCCCGAACGGCCCAACAGCCTCGACGCCGACCGGGTCCAACCCAGGATCATCTGGCCACAACCAGACGTAGCCCCGAAAGGTCCTGACATGAATCGGTTCTCCAAGCCGCTGCTTGCGGTTGCGCTGGCCGTGCCGTTCGCTCTCGGGGTTGCCTCCCCGGCCGGTGCCGCCGTCACGCCGGCGCCCGCCACCCCCGGTGCGCCGACCGCCCCCAGCCCCGCACCCGCGCCCGGCGATCTCCTCGACCTCGGCGCTCTGCTGGGCGGCGGCAGCGGTGCGGGTGCCGGTGGCGCTGCCCCGGCCGCCAGCCCCGGCGGAGCGCTCAGCGGCGGCCTGCTCTCGGTGTGCCTGCACGACTGCGACGGGCTGACCGGCAACCTGCTGACCGTGTGCCTGTGGCGATGCGCCTCCACGAGCCCGGCGAAGCTGGACTGAGCCCGTCCCAAGGGGACGTACCAACCCGGTAAATCCTGCTGAACGGGTTCGTACCGCGCAAACCGTCGCTTACGCTCACACGAGGAGACCCTCTTCGTCGGGAGTGACGGGTGCAGTCGGAGAAAAGGCGACGTTCCCGTGCCGACCGACTGATCCTGCGCGGTTACGGCCCGTTGGCGGCGCTCATCGTGGTGCTGCTGTTGATCACGCTGCTCGAGCCGAGCAAGCCGCGTACCCAGGTCAGCACGACGCCCGCCGAGTTCGGCACCGGGTCGGTGCCCGGCGCGGGGCCCGCTGCCACCGCCGCGAACAACGCACCGATCACCCGCGGTCTGCCCGCCTCGGGCACGCTCGCCGCACCCAGCGCTACCCCCACCATTGGTCCGGTGCCCAAGGGCCAGACCGCGCCCGGCGTGCGAGCCAACGCGCCGGCGGCGGCCGGGGCGGCTGTACGCGCGGGCTCGGACTGTTCCGGCGGCACCCGGCAGGACGGTAACTCCGCCTACTCCCCACCGTGCCTGGACTTCTCCGGCAGCAACGGCGGCGCCACCTCGCGCGGGGTCACCGACGACACCATCACCGTGAGCTTCCGGGATCTGGGCAACCCGCTGGGCAAGAACAGCGAGCTGGAGAAGACCGCGGAGAAGAAGGGCATCATCTCCTCGCCGGAGGCGTCCAAGCGCACTCGCGACGCATTGCTGCAGTACTTCAACAGCCACTTTCAGCTCTACGGCCGCAAGGTGAAGCTGGTCGCCTACAAGGGTCGCGGGGACTCGTTCAAGGAGCTGTCCGGCAGCGGCCAGGAGGCCGCCAACGCCGACGCACTGAAGGTGGGTCAGGAGATCAAGGCGTTCGCCGACATGTCCGCGATCAGCCAGCCGTACCTGGACGCCCTGGTCCGTCAGCACGTGGTGTCCTTCGGCGGGCTGCACCTGCCGGAGTCCTACTACCGGGCCCGGGCGCCCTACGCCTGGGGGCAGCTCGTCGACTGCACCACGCTGCTGCGCTCCGCGGTCGACCTGTTGTCCAAGCGCATGCCGCCGACCGGCAACGCGGTCCGCGCGGGTAGCGCGCACCTGCGCACCCAGCAGCGCAAGTACGGCCTGGTGGTGCCCGACGACGCGGTCTATGCGCAGTGCGTCAACGATGCCCGGCCGCTGCTGAAGGCCGCGGGTATCGCGATCACCAAGGAGATTCGCTACTCGCTGGACTTCTCCACCATGCAGCAGGAGGCGCCGAACATGGCGGCGCAGTTGAAGAGTGCCGGGGTCACCACAGTGATCCTGGTGACCGATCCGCTGCTGCCGTTCTTCCTGTCCGGTTCGGCCACCCAGCAGGACTTCTGGCCGGAGTGGTTCCTCACCGGCACCGTGCTCACCGACGCCGACGCGGCCGGGCAGTTCTATGACCAGGATCAGTGGCAGTTCGCCTACGGCCAGAGCTTCATCTCCGACATCCGGCAGGGCAAGGCCTCGGAGTCCTACCGCGCGTACAAGGCGATCCGCCCCCAGGACGAACCGACGATGGCCCGCGACCTGGACTACTACTCGCTGCTCATGCTGTTCATCGGGTTGCAGATGGCCGGCCCCGACCTGAACCCGGCGACCTTCCAGCGCGGCATGTTCGCCTACCCCGGCTACACCGGACCGCTGGGCCATTGGAGCTGGGGTCCGAACGATTACACGGCGATCGACGACGCCCGGGAGATCTACTACGACCCGCATGCGATCAGCCCGTTCGACAACGATCCGGGCCGGTACGTTGCCCCGGACGCGGACCACCGCTACCGCGGCAACTGGCCGACCAAGGCCCCGCCCGCCCCGATCCCGCCGGCGGCCGCGCCGTGAGCCGCCGGATGGTCCCTGTCGGCCTGATCGCGGCGGCCCTGGCCGCGGCACCCCTGTTGCCCGGCGCGATGGCAAGCGCCGACGGCAACGACGCCCGGGTGAATGGGCAGGCGCAGGCCACCTTCGCCCGTCTGGTGCCCTACCTCGGTGTGCCCGGCGTGAACACCAGCCTGGGTACCACCACCGCGCAGGTCGGGTCGGGCACCGCACAGGCCTCCGCGGGCGCCGCCGATTTCGGCCTGGTCGGCACCATCGTCAACGCCAATGCCGGTGACGGTTCCCCCAAACAGCCCACGCTGCAGTTGCCCGAGCCGGTGAACGCGGACTCCGAGGGCACCCAGCACGTCGACCGTAACCCGTTCGCGCCCGCGGGCGCTCCCGCCGCGCCCGCCCCGCCGGCCGGGGCGCCGAGCGTGGGTGGTGCCCACGAGAGCGCCGATGCCACCCGGGCCCCGCTCGCGGCCAACGGCACCGCCACCGGTCCGGACCTGACGGTGCCCGACGTGATCGAGGTGACCGGCGGGCTGAGCCGGTCCACCGCCGACGCCGGCTCCGCCGTCGGTCATGTGACGATCGGTCAGGTCTCGCTGGGCGATGGACAGGTGCAGCTGTTCAACCTGAGCTGGGACGCGGGCCAGCACCTGGGTGCCACCGGGGTGCCGGCCTTCACCCTGGGCGGGATGACCGTCATGGGCAAGCCGCTGCCGGTGGCCGGCCCGGAACAGTTGGCCACCGCGATCGCCTCGGCCAATCAAGCGCTGGACCCGCTCGGTCTCGCCCTGCTGCCCCCCGCCGCGGACACCGCGGACGGCGCCACCGTCGGCCCCCTGGTGGTGCAGTTCCGCAACCCGCAGTCGCTTGTCGGTCCGACCGCCAAGGTGGGCGACGCGGCCGCGCCGCCGCTGCAGCAACTGGCCAAGGCAATCATCGCCGCCTACCCGGATGCCTCGGCGGCGCAGATCGTGGTGAACGCCGCAGTCGGTGCCGCCGGCGGCCGGACCGGTGGACGATTGGAGCTCGGCGGGGTGAGCGCGCGCACCGACCTGGCGCCGCTGGACACGGCGCCGACGGGTCCGGGGGTGGCCCCGGCGCTACCGCCGGTGGTGCCCGGCACAGCGTTGGGTCCACCGCCGAGCGCGCCCGCCCTGCCCACCGCCCCGGCGGCTGCCGGTGCCGGCGCGGCCGCCCCGCCGACGGTGAACGTGGCCGTGGGTGACGTCTCGCCGCGCACGGTGTCCTACGCAGTTGGCCACCACGCCCACCGCACTCTCACCGTCACCCTGCTGGGCCTCGGCCTGCTGGTGGTGTTGCTCATGGCTGCCGGGGACCGGATTCGGGCCATGCGGTGAGCACCGGGCGCAAAGCGCTCGCCGGCTGTGTCGCCGCACCCCTCGCCTGGGTCGTGCTGAACGCGGTGCTGCCCTCCGGGCTGCCGTTGGGTGTGCTGCTGCAGGGCGTGGTGCTCGGATCGTTGACCGGGTGCTCAGCGCTCGGCCTGGTACTGGTCTACCGGTCCTCGCGGGTGGTGAACTTCGCGCAGGCCTCGCTGGGCTCGGCCGCTGCGGTGCTGTCCGTGCAGTTGTTTTCCACCAAGCACTGGAATTACTACGCCGCCCTGGCCGCCGGGGTGTTGGCCGCCGCAGCGGTCGGCGCCCTGTGTGACCGGGTGGTGGTGCAGCGGTTGTTCTGGGCGCCACGACTGATCCTCACCGTGGCCACCATCGGGCTGGCGCAAATCCTGGCCGGTGCCCAGCTCGGGGTGCCGCACCTGCTCGGCGGCAGCACCGGGCTGGGCGGACTGACGACCGGATTCCGCACCCCGCTGCACATCGACTTCACCTTCGGCGCGCTGCGGTTCTCCGGCGCGCACGTGATGGTGCTGATCACCGTGCCGATCGTGCTCGCGCTGTTCGCGGTGTTCCTGCGGTCCACCGCGCTCGGCGTGGGCATCCGCGCCACCTCGTCGAATGCCGAACGCGCAATGCTGCTGGGCATCCCGGTACGCAGACTGTCCACCATGGTGTGGGCGCTGGCGGGCGCCCTGTCCGGATTGGCGGCCATCCTGGCCGCGCCGCTGGTCGGGTCCGGCGGCGACCTGACCGCGGGCCCCACGCTGCTGCTGCCCGCGCTGGCCGCGGCGGTGATCGCCCGTATGGAGAGTCTGCCCGGCGCGGTCGGCGCGGGCATCGCGATCGGCGTGTTCCAACAGGCGGTGTTCTGGAACACCTCCCGGTCCAGCTACGTCGACGTCGCCCTGTTCGCCGCCGTGCTGGTGGCACTGCTCGCGGAGCGCTCCGCGCTGTCCCGCGTGCAGGACGCGAACACCGCCGGTTGGAGCAGTGCCGAGGAGACGCCGCCGGTGCCGTGGGAACTCGCACACCTGCCGGAGATCGTCTGGGGTCGTCGAGTGCTGTTCGCTGCCGTCGGCACCGGGTTGATCGTGCTCCCCTACTTTCTGAGCCCCAGTCAGACCTCGCTGATCGGCACCGTCACCATCATCTATGGGTTGGTCGCGGTATCGCTGGTGGTGCTCACCGGCTGGGCCGGGCAGATCAGCCTGGGCCAATTCGCCATCGCCGGGTTGGGCGCGGTGGTCACCGGTGACCTGATCGCCAAGGCGGGGGCCGATCTGATCGTGGCGATGCTGGCCGGTGGCGCCACCGGGGCGATCACCGCGCTGGCCGTTGGGCTGCCCGCGCTGCGCATCCGTGGCCTGTTCCTCGGGGTGACCACACTCGCCTTCGCCGTCCCCCTGTCCACCTTCCTCCTCAACCCGGCGAACTTCCCGAGCCTGGTCCCGCAGCAGGTGGACCGCCCGCTGTTCCTGTCCCGCTTCGACCTCTACAACGAACGCACGCTGTACTGGTTCGCGCTCGGCGTGCTGGCCCTGTCGCTGGTGCTGGTCATCGGCATCCGCAACTCCCGGCCGGGCCGCGCGATGGTTGCGGTGCGGGACAACGAGCGCGCCGCCGCGGCACGGGGGTTGAACCCCACCGGCGTGAAACTCGCCGGGTTCGCCGTGTCCGGCGCGTTGGCCGGCGTGGCCGGCGGGTTGCACGTGATCGCGTTGGACGGTGTGCGGGCCGGTAGCTACTCGCCGACCATGGCCTTCGAGGCGTTCTCGATGTTGGTGCTGGGCGGGGCCACCTCGTTGTCCGGGGCGTTGGCCGGGGCCACCTTCCTGAGGTTGGCTCAGTACTGGTTGACCGGCGGCCTGCAGCTGGTGGTCACCGGCGCCGGCGTGTTGGTCGTGCTGCTGGTGCTGCCGGGCGGGTTGGCCCGCATTCTCAACGAGGCGCGCGGCGTGACGTTCCGCGCGGTGGCCCGCGCCCGCGGCATCACGCTGTCCGGACCGGGCGGACAGAGCGGGGCTACCGAGGTTGATCTGGCCGCTATCGGGACCCGGATCGGTGAGGTGGTGCGGTCATGAGCGCATTGTTGGAGTGCACCGGCCTGGAGGTCAGCTACGGCCGCAACCACGTCCTGCACGGGGTCGACCTGCAGCTGCGGGCCGGGGAGATCCTCGCCGTGCTGGGCACCAACGGCGCCGGTAAGTCGACCCTACTGCGAGCGATCTCCGGACTCACCCCGCCGAAGAAGGGCACCGTGCGCTTCGGTGGGCGCGACGTCACCGGGACCGATCCGATGCGGATGGCCCGCGAGGGCCTGGCGTACATGCCCGGCGGCCGCGGCATCTTCCCGGACCTGACGGTGGGTGAGAACCTGCGGATGGCCACCTGGATCAGCCGCGGGAACAAGACGCACTGCGCCGCGGTGATCTCCCACGTGCTGGAGCTCTTCCCCGCGCTGTCCGGCCGGTTGGACGATCGCGCCGGCCTGCTGTCCGGTGGGCAACAGCAAATGTTGGCGCTGGCCCAGGCCCTGGTGCAGGGCCCGGCCGGCGAGGACGGTCAGCCGGGCACCCGGGTGCTGCTCATCGACGAACTCTCACTCGGCCTGGCGCCCACGGTGGTCGCCGAACTGCTCGAGGTGGTCGGTCGGTTGCGCGCCGCGGGCATCGGCATCGTGCTCGTCGAGCAGTCCGCGGAACTGGCGCTGCAGGTCGGCGATCGCGCCATGTTCCTGGAGAAGGGTGAGGTGCGCTTCTCCGGGCCGGCCGCGGACATCCTCGCGCGCGGCGACCTGATCCGTTCGGTGTTCCTGGCCGGCGCGCTGGAGTCGGCACCGCTGCCCCCGACGGAGCAGGTGGTGAGCACCACCGGGCGCCCCGCGGTGTCCTGCACCGGTCTGCGCAAGAGCTTCGGTGGCGTCACCGCGATCGATGACGTGGACCTGGAGATTCACCCCGGCGAGATCGTTGGCCTGATGGGCCCGAACGGCGCCGGCAAGACCACCATCCTCGATGCCCTGTCCGGCTTCCTCACCCCGGAGGCCGGACGCGTGTTCCTGGGCGGCCGCGAGGTCACCGACCTGCCGCCGCAGGCCCGCGCACACCTCGGGCTGGGCCGGTCCTTCCAGGACGCGCGCCTGTTCCCCGGCCTCACCGTGGCGGAGACCATCGCGGTCTCCTGCGAACGATGGGTCAGCTCCCGCGAACCGTTGGCTGCCGCGTTACGGCTGCCCGCCTCGCTGCTGTCCGAGATGGACGTGGCCGACCGGGTCGAGAGCGTCATCGCGATGCTGGGCCTGCAGGTCTTCCGCGACCGGTTCGCCGCGCAGCTGTCCACCGGCTCCCGGC
>DASXPS010000154.1 GCA_036493475.1 Sporichthyaceae bacterium
CTTCCGCACCACCCGCCCCGACGCGACCGCGCAGCGGCCTCCTGACCTGGTCAAACGCGACTTCCACGCCAACGCCCCGAACTGCCTGTGGGTGGTGGATTTCACCTATTCGGCTCAGCTCGCGGTTATGTGCAGTTCGGTGGCGTGAGCGCGTAGTGGCCTTGGGCTGAGTTGGTGTGATGTTGGTGTGCTGTCGTCGTAGCTGCACATAATCGTGATGCTTCTTGTGTCCGATCGGTTCGGAGATAAGGAGCATCTGATGATCAGTGTGACTGTCGATCGATGGACGTTGGAGGATCCACTCGGAGCGTTCGATGAGTATCTGGTCCGTGTCCGCGGCGTGTGCCCGGGGACGAGGCGTAACTACCTCACGTACGTGCGGGCGTTCTTGCAGGCCGTGATCGCCGGCGCTGGTGCGGGAACCGGGGAGATCGGCCCAGGTGAAGTGGTCGAGTTCGTGCGTGAGCTGACACGGCGCTATCGGCCCGCGACTGTGGAGCTGGCCGCGTCAGGCTTGCGTTCGTTCTTCGGCTTTCTGCAGGTCGAGGGGCTGTGTGACGGCCATCTGGTGGATGCGGTCCCGATGGTGCCGCGGCGCCGCACAGGTCTTGTTCGGTATCTGGACCCGGGACGCTTCGAGCGGCTGATCGCCTCGTTGGGCTCGTCCTCGCCTCGGGGGTTGCGGGACCGGGCGATCATCGTGTGCATGGCCCGGCTGGGGCTGCGAGCCGGCGAGGTCGTGCAGCTGCGGCTGGAGGACATCGACTGGCGCAACGCCACCGTGCGGGTGCGGGCCCGCAAGACCGGTCACGGTGCGCTGCTGCCGCTGCCCGACGAGGTGGGGTCGGCGCTGGCCGACTACCTGCAGCACGCCCGTCCGGTCACCGGTGTCCGACAGGTGTTCGTGCTGCACCGGTTACGGGTCGGCGCGCCGATCAGCTACAGCATCGTCGGTCGCGCGGTGGACAACGCGTTGCGGCAGGCCGGGATCGACGGACCGATGCGCGGAGCGAACCTGCTGCGTCATTCACTGGCCACCGAGCTGCTGGACCATGGGGCCAGCCTGCGCGAGATCGCCGACTTGTTCGGGCACTCCTCGCTGGCCACCACCCGGATCTACGCCTCGGTGGACGTCGCGGCGCTTCGTGAGGTCGCGCTGCCGTGGCCGGAGGTGACGTCATGACCGGCCGTGTCGCGTTGCTGGCAGAGGATTACATCGCGTTGCGGCGTGGCCTGGGCTACCGCTCGCCCAGTCAAGAGCGTGCGCTGCGGGCCTTCGCCCGATACCTGGACCGAGACGGGCACGAGGGTCCGATCCCGTTGGAGTCGAGCCTGGACTGGGCGGCCTCGACCGGCTCACCGGATCCGTGCAACCCGGCCCGGCGGTTGACCACGGTGCGGGGATTCCTGCGTCACCTGGCCGGCCTGGACGGCGCCACCGCGGTGCCGGCGCCGGGACTGCTCGGCCCGACCGGGCATCGCAAACCGCCGCACGTGTACTCCGACGCCGAGATCGCCGACCTCATGCGGGCGGCGGCCGGGCTGGCCCCGGCCGGCGGGCTGCGGCCACACTGCTACGCCACCCTGTTGGGGCTGCTCGCGTGCACCGGGATCCGGATCTCCGAGGCGCTGGCCCTGGCCTGCGGCGAGGTCGACCTGACGGGCGGCGTGCTCACCGTCCGCGCCGGCAAACGCGGACGGACTCGGCTGGTGCCGCTGCATCCCAGCGCCATGCCGCCGCTGCGTGACTACGCCGCTGAACGGGAGCAACGCTACGGCCCGCCAGACGACGGCGCGGCGTTCTTCCGCACCGACCGCAGCGACCGGGTCAGCTACAACGCCGCCAACAGCACGTTTATCGTGCTGCGTCGCCGGCTCGGCTGGACCGCCGACGGGCGCACCCGGGCACCGCGCGTGCACGACCTGCGGCACCGGATGGTGGTGCGGCGGATCCAGGACTGGCACGCCCACGGTGTCAACGTCGACCACCAGATCGCCGCACTGGCGACCTATGTCGGGCACGTCGAGGTGCGCGACGTCTACTGGTACCTGTCGGCCGTCCCGGAGCTGATGGACATCGTCGCCGACCGGTTCGAAGCCTTCGCCCAACACTCACCGGCAGGTGTGTCGTGAGGGCACCGCAGATCGGCTTCCCGCAGCTGGTGCAGGACTTCTTCCTGCGCCGCCTGGTGCAGCAGCGCGGCGCCAGCGCCCGCACCGTGGAAAGCTACCGCGACGCGTTCGAGCTGCTGTTCGACTACCTCGAGCAGCGCACCGGCAAGCCGCCCTCGGCGCTGCGAATGGCAGATCTCGACGCGCCGGCGGTGCTGGACTTCCTCGACCACCTCGAAACCGGCCGCGGAAACAGTGTCCGGACCCGCAACGCCCGCCTCGCGGCGATCCACTCGTTCATGCGCTACGCCGCCGTCCGCGACCCGACATCGCTGCCGATCACCCAACACGTGCTGGCGATCCCGGCCAAACGATTCGACCGGCCCGTCCTGGGCTACCTCACCCGCGAGCAGGTCGCCGCGATCCTGGCCGCACCCGACCGCGGCACCTTCAGCGGACACCGCGACGCCGTCCTGCTCGCCACCGCCTACAACACCGGCGCCCGTGTTTCCGAGCTCACCGGCCTACGGATCCGTGACGTGCTGCTGGATCGCCAGACCGCCGTGCACCTGCACGGCAAGGGCCGCAAACAACGCGTCATCCCGCTATGGAAGAACACCGCCGCCCAGCTGCGCGGCTGGCTGACCAGGATCAACCCCGCAGCCGACACGCCGGTCTTCCCCAACCGAGCCGGCCAACCGATGTCGCGCTCCGGCGTGCGGGACCGGCTCGACCGGGCCGTCGCCGCCGCCGAACCGTCCTGCCCGTCCCTGCACGGCCAGCACGTCACGCCACACACACTGCGGCACTCGACCGCGATGCACCTGCTGCAGTCGGGCACCGACCTGGCGGTCATCGCGTTATGGCTCGGCCACTCCAGCCCGGCGGTCACGCACCAATACCTCGAAGCCGACCTCGCCGCCAAGGAAGCAGCACTCCAGCGACTGACCGACCCCGGCCCCACACCGACACGATTCCAGCCCGGCGACCAACTCCTCGCCTTCCTGCAAGGCCTCTGATTATGTGCAGTCCCACGACCGGAAATCACCACACAGCAAGCGGACCTCCAACCGAACTGCACATAACCGCGAGCTGAGCCGAATAGGTGAAATCCACCACCCACAGGCAGTTCGGGGCGTTGGCGTGGAAGTCGCGTTTGACCAGGTCAGGAGGCCGCTGCGCGGTCGCGTCGGGGCGGGTGGTGCGGAAG